>CAYQMZ010000569.1:3498-5621 GCA_964418725.1 uncultured Pirellulaceae bacterium | reverse complement strand
AGCCAGGTAGGAGGAAAAATGACCACTCAAACCGATCGAATGACTGGCCGCCAGAACTTCGCGAGTTTGCTCATCGCCATCGCTGCCTGTGCCGCAGTGAGCATTTTTTCCCCCTCAGCAACAGCGCAGGAACTGCTGGGCTATTGGCAACTAGAGGAAACCGACTTTGGAATGGAAGCCGCCGATTCGTCTGGCAACGGTCTGGTCGGAGTTTTCGAGGGCGAAGTTGATCCGAACGTGGGAGGTGCACCTGGTTTCGGGTCGGGTGCCGCTTTTGATGGCTCGAGCGGGCAGGTCTTAATTGCCGAGAGTGGCGAGCTCATTGGAACACTTTCGAGTGACTTCACGGTCATGGCTTGGGTCAATCCTGCCGATGCCGAGGGTAAGGGGAGAGTATTCGGCAGTGCCCCTTGGGCGGCCGGAGCGGGATGGGCGTGGGGCACAAATGCCAGCCAGCTGGGACTCACAACATGGGGCGTTGTCGACTACACGGAATCCGACTCGCAGCTTGAAGTTGGTCAATGGAACCACGCGGCTGTTGTGATGGACGAAGATTTCGCGACGCACTTCTACGTGAATGGCGAATTCGTCGGCACGGAAACTCATTCCCGCGGAGGCGGCCCGACGACTAATGACTTCTACATTGGATTTGGCTGCTGCGAAGGGGAGCACTTTAGCGGACGGTTGGACGAGATCGGTGTTTTCGATGGCTCGCTTACGGCCGATCAGATTAAGAATGCAATGTTGGGTGGAGTGGCTAACTTCAATGAAGTGGCGGATGCACTTCCTTTTCCCGTCGGAGATCGAAGCGGGATTGGAAGTCGAGAAGTCAGCGGCTCGCAGGAAAACATAGTTCTCAGCGACCCCGTAGGAGATCCTATCGCAGGGCTGGGGCAATCGTGGTACGCCGTCGCTAACCCTGGAACCAAGTCCGGAGTCGACTCGGCCTTCCTAAACAACGAGCGGGCCGTTCCCTACTTCCATGGCGAAGACGGAACGTGGTGGTCTGGCACCAGTGACGTTTTGGATGTCCCCATGTACCCCTTCGAAGTTGAAGGCGTCATTACGGAGGGGCCTGGAGCGACCGGAGAAAACTACACGGTCAAGTTGGAAGGTGAAAGCCTGATCTACCAATCAGGAGCCAACCGTTTTCTTGCCGGCGTGAATGACTACGCTAATCCGGCTAGCGATACACACCGCAGCGGGGTCGCGGGCGACACCGCTGACGAAGTGTTGATCGACGACAATCAATGGACGGATGCATTGAGCAGAGCCAACGGTGGCGCACCGATTGTTGAAGTTGATTTCAAGGACGTTGCCGACGGCGGCGAATGGCTGTCGATCGAGTTCAATGCCGGGGAAGGCTGCACGATGTGCGGTGGAGTCGGCGGTGAAGGTAACAGCGGCCTACTGTACTGGGACTTCCAGGACGAAGACGGTGTCTTCCCACAGGAACAGGGAGAAGGAGTCGATGAATTCGACGCCTTTGCTCTGATGATTCCGGATTCGCACTTGCGTGGACCAGAAAGTCCGCGAGAGCTACTCAACGCGGAACTCGTCGGTACTATTCCCGAACGCGAAGCTGGTTGGGAGATTGACGTTGACCCTGCACAAGGAACTGCCGACACGTTTGTGGTAGCCAACCCCGATTCTGACATTTTCACGACGAGCTTGGACATCGATGGTGTCGAATTCCACATCAACCCGTTGGGTGAGGTTACCGAAGGCGACTCCTTCCGATTCTTGCTCGCGGACAGTGTCACGGGAACGCCGATCATTGCCACCGAAGGATGGAGCTTTGACGCGACGACAGGTTCCATAGTGTTCGGAACGGTCGCTCCAGCCTTGCCCGGCGACATTGACGGCGACGGAAGCGTAGCGTTCGCTGACTTTCTAATACTGTCTGCGCAATTCGGCACGATGGTGGATGCTGGTACCGGCGGCGACATCGATGGTGACGGAAATGTTGCTTTTCCCGACTTCTTGATTCTGTCGAGTAATTTTGGGACATCCGCTGCCGCTGCATCAGTTCCAGAGCCGACAAGCTTCGCACTGCTTGGATTCGGATTGCTTGGCGTACTAATGCGACGACGCGGGCGGAGTTCTTAGTCCAGGGGTCGAGC
>CAYQMZ010000569.1:3195-3488 GCA_964418725.1 uncultured Pirellulaceae bacterium | reverse complement strand
CTGCGTGTGCCACTGCCGGAGAAACTAGCAGTGGCACCCTTGAAGTCTTGCGACTTCAGCTCTCCGTAAAGCGAATGCTGGCAAAGCCTCAGTATGGTAATTCACGCACGAACAAGTTCTTGAAATACAATTCGCTGCCGTGGTGTTGGAGTTCAATCTGATCGGCGCGAGGTATCGGTCTCTTGCCTGACTTGTCCCAATAGTTTTCGAGCTTCACGCGATCAACGATCTGTTTCTCGTTGAGCCAGATCGAAACTTTCTCTCCAACCATCCGAATGAAGAAGGTGTTCCAC
>CAYQMZ010000569.1:0-3141 GCA_964418725.1 uncultured Pirellulaceae bacterium | reverse complement strand
TGTCGGCCAGCGAGGTAGGTGCGTTCCGCCAACGCTTGTTATTCCAAAGTCCGCCGGATCCCAGGTTTCGGCCGTTGCGATACGCGTCCACCCATTCAGACGAGTTGCTCGGTGGGGCAGCACCTGGTTTCGTTCGAGTATCCCACGGATCCCAAATTTGCACCTGCGGAGTACCACGTAAATAGAGACCCGAGTCGGCACCGGGTGGAATCTTCCAGTCGACGTAGAGTTCAAAGTCGCCATAATCCTTCAACGTACACAGGCTTTGCCCTTTTCCGTCGTAAGTCAAAACGCCATCGACGACGCTCCAGTGTTCACGCATCTGCTGATCGGCTTTTCCTTGCGCTCGTTCCAGGCCTTCCCCGGCGAGCCTTCGTCGCTGGTTAGCGTTCGTGTGTGCCAAGCCTTTCCACCCGGCCAGGTCCTTGCCGTTGAAAAGTGCGGTGAAGCCATCCGGCGGATTGTTGTCACGATCGGCCTGATGTTTTGGCGCAGATTTTGAAAAGTCCGAAACGCGAAGATTGCGAAACTCGACGCGATCATCGTGACCTGCCAGAACAATGTGGCCCTCCTTGTTCTTCATGCTTGGGTGAGCTCCGCCGTCGACTGGCGTTGTCTCATCCAAGAACGCATCGACGATCACCGCACCGTTCAGAATCACCATGATGTGATCGTCGATAGCAACAATTGTTTCCTTGTTCCACTGGCCGACTGGTTTCAAGTATCCAGTTCTGGCAGGAACGATGCCGTAAATTGAACCGTGATACTGCCATGGCTTAAGCCAGCTCATCTTTCGCGTTTCGCCATTAGCCATTTCGGCTTCCGCGTTGTAACGCTCACCGTTGTGATCCAAGATCTGGATCTCCATTCCGTCAACGGCTGGATGACTGTTGGCAGGGGTGCGAATTCCGATTCCGTTGTTACCGCTCTCATCAAGTTTGAACTCAAATTCGAATGCGAAATCAGAGTACTCCTTCGCGGTGTATAGATTCTTGCCGCCCTTTTGACAGACCAACACGCCATTAACCGCTTCATAGCCAGCCGTGTCTCCAACCCAGCCGGTCAGGTCATTTCCATTGAATAAGTCTCGCCAGTCTGCCTTGCTGAGAATTCTCTTTGCCTGCGACGCAGCCGCGACATTCTGATCGTCCGATGCGTTCTGTTGGGCGTTCACGGGCAATGCTAACGTGATCCACGCCAGGCTTGCCGTAAGCCAAAGGAACAGTAGCCGTTTGGGAAGTTGTCTGTGCATGCGGAATATCTCGTGGATTGGTGAGTGTCTTTTGAGCATCGGAGCGTTGACCGTCGCCTTCTCTTCAGTTCGCTATCGCTGGGATCAATTTTGCCAAACCCCACGCTCGATACCACCTCGCTCTCCGATTCTTTGTCGTTTGGGTTGGACTCGGAGAGTCAGGCTGCGTTTGATCAGGACAGCAGAGGTACAGTTTGGTCCGCCTTCTTGGATTCGCGTGCATAGTCGAGAGACGTCTTACCCTGCGAGGTTTCAACGTTCTTGTCCGCACCTGCCTCTAGTAGGTACTCAACCATCGCAGGCCGCCCGCATTTCGCAGCGAGATGTAGCGGTGTCTCGCCCCATAACCTGTCTCGAAACATCGAAGTTACTCGGTCGCTATTGGTTACTCGGTTTACATCCGCTCCGGCCCCGACAAGCAGCTTGGCAAGGTCCAGCTTGCCGGTGACTGCCGCCATGTGCAATGCAGTTTCACCGCCTTCCGGCACGGCCAAGTCAACTTCCGCCCCGTTTTCGAGCAACACTTTTGCCAACGCAAGGTAACCGCAATACGCACACATCATCAGCGGGGACCCTTCGGGCTGCATAGCGTTAAAGTCGGCCCCGTGGGAGATCAACAGTTGGGTAACTGCAACGCTGGGTTTGTCGCCGATGCGGTGAATCGGCGGCAGACCATACTCCCCGTCCGTGCAATGGACGTCCGCGCCCTGTTCAAGAAGACGCTCAACGTCTTCGACGCTTCCGCCTTTGACAGCGTCGATCAGTTGCTGGCATAGATTGGTCATTCACAGTTCCTCGACCGTGGGTGTTTGCGTTGCCGGACAATCTGAGTCGAACTCAAGAGTCCCCGCCTCGGATCGTCAGGCTACATAGACCAAACCTAGTGCACTGCCGCAAACTACGGTGGCAAAGGGCGTTGCCCCAAAAGTCCAGGATGCTCTCGCACACTTTCGACGGAAGATCCTGAACTGCTAGGTCATGAAGCCCTGATTCACTTTCAGTTACAATGCTCAGATTAGCTGAGCGTCACCGACAAGCAAACGTCACGGCACCCGAAAAAACCGATTGAGAAAGCCATGGCTCGAGTAGTATGCATTTTGATTTCGGCAATTTCTGTGGTTTTGGCCGGGGCACAAGAGCCAACTCATCAATTGCTTCAACGCGACTTCCAGTCCAAGGTACAGCCGCTACTTCGAACACATTGCCTTTCCTGCCACGACGCGGAGACGCAAGAAGCAAAGCTCGACCTGTCCCGCTTCCAACAACTAGCCGACGTTACAGAGTCGCATCGCGTTTGGGAAATCGTTCTCGAACGCGTTGAGGCGGGCGAGATGCCTCCAGAAGATGCGGAAACAAAACTCACCGATCAACAACGCGAGACGTTTACGCAATGGATTCGATCAGTTCGTCAATTCGAGGCAGACCGGAACGCCGGCGACCCTGGTCCCGTGTTGGCTCGAAGGCTAAGCAACGCCGAGTACGACTACAGCATCCGCGACCTGACCGGCGCCGACATTCGCCCAACAAAAACGTTTCCTGTCGATCCTGCCAACGAAGCCGGCTTTGATAATTCCGGTGAGTCGCTCAGCATGTCGCCGGCACTGATGTCGAAGTACCTTGCTGCAGCGAGAACGGTTGTCGATCACTTGGTGCTCACCCCGCAAGGCATCCGCTTCGCTCCACATCCGGTGGTGACGGACGTTGATCGAGACAAATATTGCGTGAAACGGATTGTCGAATTCTACAAGCGGCAGCCGACCGATTATGCGGACTATTTTTACTCCGCGTGGTTGCACGAACATCGACCTCCGCTTGGCAGACCCGAAGCAAAGATTGAGGAAATCGCACAGGAACAGGGCGTCAGTGCGAAGTATCTGAAGACTGTGTGG
>CAYQMZ010000568.1:0-5635 GCA_964418725.1 uncultured Pirellulaceae bacterium | reverse complement strand
GTTCGCACTCGACTATCGATCTCAATAACCTCAAATAAGCCGAAGCGGTCAACATGGCCGCTATCTTGGGAGACAACCATGTCCAAACGAATTCTTGCAATGATTGTTGGAACAGCAGCGTGTTTGTGCTGGCCGAACGAACCGCTTCACGCTCAACGACGCAACCTGTTCGAAGACTTGGGCCGAACGTTGCTGAACGAAGTCGTGAACGGAAACCAACGTCAGCAGCGTCCCAGCGCACCACCGCCAAAGACGACGCAACCCCAACTGCGACAGATGCAGATGCCCGATGAGTCAGGCAAGACGCCGGGACGAGATCCGTACGGTGGTATCTGGCAAAACATCATTCAGCCTCAACCGCAACCACGCCCGCAGCCTCAACCCCAGCCACGCGTCACTCCGCAACCGCGAGTCCAACCACGCAGGTATCCGCTCAACAATCGCCAAACCTATCCACCGGGAAGCCAACAGTTCGACACGTACCATTACCCACCGCAATCGTCACGCAGCCAGCCGTATCAAAATCCGTCGTCGCAAAGTCAGCCCGCGCCACAAGTCTACTATCCACCGCAAGCGAGCAGCACAGGACCAATCAAGATCAGGTTCCCCAAAACGCAAAGCGGGACTTGCGCTTTCGCCATTGTCAGTGGTACAGCGGAATACCCACGCAACATGAATCCTGGTGAGATGCAACGCCTTGAGGGTACATCGGCATGGAAGGTACGCATAAAAAATAGCGGTACGAGCGACACCTATCACTTAACGCCAGGTTCCGAATACGTATTCCTAAGAGATTCGGGAAATTCCCTGAAGCTGTTCAAGCAGATGGCTCCGAATGTTTCGACGCGGCAATAACGTCACAGTCATCGTTGAGCCAATACCAACGCCCAAGTCGGATCGGATCACGCTCGCTTACGTTGTTCAAGAACGGACTGGCAGTAGTCTAGCAACTTCAACTCTGCCAGTTCTTCTTCGATCTCTTGCATGTCACTCGTTTGCAATGAATCGGAAATGCAATCGATCAACAGATGCGAGAACTTCTCTCGGGCACGGTGCAACAACACTCGACCGTTCGTCGACGAAACACTTTTACCGATCGCTTTACTGATGGCATGTGCAAGCTGCCGTGATTGAAACTGTGGGTTTTCAACACGCAACTTCATGACCGTAAACCAAGGCTTCCCCGATCGTCTCTCCGCATCAGCCAGTGCGTCCCACGAACGTTTGAGCATCTCGTCTCGCCAAACTTGATTGAGTTCGACTCCCGATCGACCATCGGCGACCACTTCATCGGCCGCCTCAAAGTGTTCATGAGGCAACTGATTGGCGGCTCGTTTGTGCGAGCGAAAATGATCTGTCACCATGCGAAACAGAACGGCCTTCAAGAAGTAGCGGAAGCGGCCGCGTTCTTGCGATGCGGTTTCGAAGTCACCTCGAATAAAACGCACGGCAAAGTCTTGGTACACATCATCAGCCACAGCAGCGTCTCGCAGCGCACCGCACAAGTACCGGCGAATCGCGTGGCCATACTGATCAAGCAACTTTTTCTGCGCAGCCTGAGCAATCCCAGACTCGTTGTCGTGGGCACGGTGCACGACCGACCAGGCAGTATCGATTTTGCTAAGACGCGAATCGTCCATTAATGGGTTTCAAACTGGGTGCGTAATAGTCCGTTGGAATCGTTTAGAACTCACAAGAGCTCCTGGTTCCATGACTTTATTAGCGTCGGTTTTCTAATTTCACAACTGATCGGACAATCAATGCAGGTTCGGATCTCCCTGGTCCTTTGCCATCCGCTTTGTGTAGCTGCCAACGCTACAGGCCTTTGCCCAAACGTCTTTGGGCACGTCGTTCATGATGCCAAGTGATTGAGTGACGTTGAGGGCTTCGAGCGTCACGATGGGATCTCGTGTTTCGTTGAGAGTGGCGATGAGTCCGTCAAAACCCTCCTGCTTTTCACCAGCAACGTACAACGCTTCGGCCGCCGCAACGCGAACGGAAGGCGAGGCATCTTGCAGCAGCTTCTTTAGCTGACTGCGAGTTGAATCATTTGCCGTTCCCTGAATCGTGCAGCCCGTGGCACCCCAGTAACGCAGCACTGGATGATCGTGCTGCATTGCGGTGCGAAGAGTCTGCAGGATGTCCTTACCTCCATCGCCGGCCGCCAACGCCGTCTGCAGAACTTCCTCGTATGGGAAGTCTTCGCTGTGGACGTAATCATAGATCGTGCCGCTCTTCGAAATCGATTCGTACATCGACTCCGGCACGAGGCCCGCGTCACCGATTTCCCGCATCTTGATCAGTGTCGCCTTTCGCATCCGATCAAGGATCTCCTTGTATTGCGGGTCTCTGGCCAGATTATTCAGTTCCCATGGATCCTTGGCTGTGAGATAAAGCTCCTCGGCAGGCTGCGGAACCGACCAGTACGCAGACTGAACATCGCTAAGTTTTCCGGCCTGCTTCAGTTTGTACAGCGACTGCCAACCGACTTGCCCGTGTGGATAACCGGCACGGATTCCACGATGCCGATGCGGGTGAAAGTTGCGGATGTAGCGATACCCTCCGTCTGTCACGGCGCGGACAAATCGCAACATTCGTGAGTCAAAACGCTGACCATATAGAAAGACGTAAGGCTCACCTTCCACGGCGGCTTTGCCTGCAAACGCTCGACCTTGGAATTGCTTGGGAATCTCTACTCCAGCAAGACTGAAAACCGTCGGTGGCAAGTCAATAAATGCGACTGGACGATCGTTGACAGTTCCGGCTTTGGACGGTGCTAGGTGCTGCCACTTCTTCGGGAAACTGACAATCAGCGGCACATGTGTTCCTGTGTCGTTGATGTAGCGTTTCGCGCGGGGCAGGATACCGCCGTGATCGGAATAGTAGAACACGATCGTATTTTCTCGTACGCCCTCGTCATCCAGTTCTTTCAACCAATTGCCGATCTGTTCATCCATCGCCGTAACCACATCCATGTACGTCACCCAATCCTGTCGAATCTCGGGCGTATCGGGATAGTGAGCTGGCAACTGGACGGATTTCGGATCGCGGCTTGGTGTCGATGGGATCAGCCCCTGTCTACGGGCTCCATCGATCTTTCTTTGAAACAGACTGCTTTCGTGGCTGATACCGGAATTGAATACGGCAAAGAACGGCTTTCCCTGCGGACGGTTTTTCCAGTGAGCCTTGGGACTGCTTTCGTCCCAGTGGCTCTTGTCATTTGTCTTGAAGTTGTAGTCCGTCTTCGAGCGGTTCACGCAATAGTAGCCAGCTTCACGGAGGAAGGACGGATACGTACGAAAGCTGTCCGGAACCGGATAGCGGCTACGCATATTGTGCGTGCCAGATCCACAGGCATAACGTCCCAGAATCAGCGTGTTGCGCGCGACTGCGCAAACAGCAGCATTCGAGTAGGCGTATCGGTAACGAATTCCTTCCGAGGCAAGCTGATCAATATTGGGAGTCTTCGCATCCTTATTTCCATAGCAACCAATCCAGTGATGGCTGTTGTCCTCGCTAGTGACCCAAAGGATGTTCGGGCGACTCGCACCATCAGGCTGCCCCTCCACCGGCTCGCCCGTCGCAAGAGACGTCACACCGCTCAGCAGCAAGACGCTCGCGTATAGCCAAAGTACGTTGATGAACGGTCTTCTTTGCATGCTAAATCTCATTCGAATTCGTTGATGTTCGCCCGTGCTTTTGCCTTAACGGCGGATCTTCCAACGCCTCGACGTCATGATAACCATCACGTGGCGGCACATCCGCTGTTCCTCACGTACCGAAGAATCAAAAACGGTAGCGATTCGCAAAGTGTGAGGCACGAAGTTAAGATCGACAATCGTTTACGTAGCAAATTCAATTCTACCGAGAGAACATCCACGAATCATGCAGGTACTTCGTCGTCTCATCATGCTCGTGTCTCTAGCGATTTCCATGTCGGCATCGGCAGCAGATCGCCCCAATATAATCCTCATCATGGCCGATGATCTGGGCTTCTCCGATCTGGGTTGCTACGGCTCGGAAATCGAGACGCCAAACCTTGACGCACTTGCTGCGGAAGGACTTCGGTTTTCTCAGTTCTACAATACGGCCAAGTGCCACTCATCGCGCGTGTCGCTACTGACGGGCCTGTACTGTGACCAAGCCGGTGGCGCAAAATTGTCACGCGGTGCGACGATCGGCGAGGTGCTTTCCGAATCTGGCTACTCTACGTCCATGGTCGGCAAGTGGCATCTCGAGAATCAACCGACGGACTTTGGTTTTGAACGCTATTGGGGCCACTTATCGGGAGCCACCAACTTTTTCACCGGCGACGATACGTTTCGACTCAACGGTGCCAAATGGGAAGTGCCCAAGTCTCACAAAGGTAGACCGTTCTACACAACGAATGTGATCACGGACTTCGCGATCGACTTTATCGATGAAGCCACGCAAGACGACGAGCAAGCAGACACACCATTCCTGCTCTACTGCGCCTTCAATGCACCGCACTATCCACTCCAGGCTCCCGAGGATGCGGTTCGCAAATACGACGGACGCTACGACAAAGGTTGGGACAAGCTGCGAGTCGAACGCCACCAGCGCCAGTTGGAATCCGGGTTGATACCATCCAAATGGAAGCTCAGTCCTCGTCCAGATCATATCCCCGCGTGGGATAGCTTGAGCGCGGAAGAGCGTCAGTGGGAAGCAGATCGTATGGAGGTATTCGCAGCGATGGTGGACGTACTCGACCAAAACATCGGTCGTCTTATCGCTACGCTGAAGGCAAAGGGCCTGTACGAAAACACGTTGGTCCTCTTCTGTTCCGATAACGGCGCTTGCCCGTTCGAGCGAACACGCGGACGCGATCTGAAGCCGTGGGATCCGAAGTCATACTGGACATACGATGCCAGCTGGGCACACGTTGGCAACACACCGTTTCGACTTTATAAGCAAAACCAGCATGAGGGCGGAATTTCGTCACCACTCATCGTGCACTGGCCAGCCGGTCTCAAGACTGAGCCTGGCTCGATCACTCGGCAACCTGCACACCTTATCGACTTCATGGCCACGTTCGTCGACTTAGCGGATGCGGACTATCCGACACAACTCGGCAGTCGACAGATTGATCCGCTGCAAGGCAAGTCGCTTTTGCCGATCTTCCAAGGAGAAACACGAGAACCGCACGAATCACTTTACTTCCACTTTGGAACCGACCGTGCCTTGCGGCAAGGGCCGTGGAAACTTGCCAGTGCAAAGTTGGGCAGGTGGGAATTGTACAACGTCGATAAGGACCGGACGGAACTGAACGACCTGTCCCATAGAAATCCCGAACGCGTCAACGCCATGGCCACGGAGTGGTTTCGCATCGCGAAGGACGTTGACCGCTTGAAAGGACGTTCGTTGAAGCCCGTTGCAAATAAAGTAAAGCCGCTTAACTTCCGAAAGCCTACGAAGTCCAAAGCCAAGCAAGAACAATAACAGTCCTGCCTCGATCGTTTGTGTCTAGCGAACGTGAAGTGCTCACTATGAAAACATGCTTACTGAGTCAGTCTTCCAAGCTGCCCTGGCAGATGGGGGACTCCGGTTTTCTTTGATTCCTTTTACACCTTGTAAATTGGCGGCTCCTTCCAAAACGCCATAATCGCCGCTTGTC
>CAYQMZ010000567.1:0-5645 GCA_964418725.1 uncultured Pirellulaceae bacterium | reverse complement strand
CGCTAGCACCGCGATCGATATCAACCGAAGAGGCACGAATCTAGCGGTTGATAGGCGAAATGTACGGCAAAGCATTGTTGTTCGTAGTGCTGGTAGTCGTGGGTGCAGTCCTGCCCTACCTACTGGCCGACCAGAAGTTCATCGGCAAGGTCAGCGAACTCTTGCCCTCACAATCAAACGCGGCGGACTCGAATGATGTCGCCAAGGCAAAGCCTACGACGGCAGGCAAGCCAGTCGTCCCTACGACCCGCGAGTTAGCTCAGTCCGCGATCCAGCCACCTATCGGTAACACTCTTGCGCCAGATGACCTTGCCAACCATCCACTTCTGCAAAGTCCGCCGGGTCAGAGTCCACAACAAAACGCGTTTACGCCAGGAGCGACTGCGCCGATTGATTTGGGTAGCACGCGACCCGTTGGACTTTCTCCCGATCCCTATACAGGTCAGTCTCGACCGAAACCAACCAGCGTAACGGAAGTTTCAGGTTTGGTAGGACCACGCGGCGTCCCTATTCAGCACATCCTGAGTTTCGAGGTCACGCCAGAGTGGCTCACCGACAACTGGACGCGTGTCACAACCGGATTGCCCGAGCTTGACCTGACAGGCTGGCGAGTCCCGGTGGCCTTTGGTGCCCCTTACGACTTGGTAGGATCGGCGACGTACTACTTCGATCGTCAAAGACGCGTTCAACGAATTCTTCTGCACGGGTTCAGCACAAATCCCACCGAGCTCGCTCAACTGGCAACGACGCGGTACCAAATGCAACGCATTCCGAACTACCTGACCGAGATGTACCTGCACATGCAGCAAGGACAACCACTCGGCGGATTGCGAATTGCCAATTCTGCCTTGCGTGAATCCAAGTCTCGTAGCGAAGTCCTCTTGGAGCTTAATCGCCAGGGATCTTCGTACGGTATGAGTGAAGAGTTCGCTAAATTGCTGGAACGCTTGTATGAACGCGATAGACAACTGGACCGCATGCCTGATTTCAAACTAGATGCGTTCGAGAGCTCCGCTGCATACCGAAACAAAACGCGTAAACAGAGTTTTGAAGAAGCCCAACGAATCCTGGACGGTCAGCGTACGGACACGCGAAATGGACAAGGAACCGTCACCCCAAAGGAGGTGGAGCAACTTAATCCAATCGGCTCGAACGGTTCGCGAATTCCTCAAGGTCCCACACTACGGACAACGCCAATCCGTCCTCCATTTCGTCGCTTGCCCAAGTAGAACAATCAGCGATGTTCGTGCACACGGGCCTGTCGTGATGACCTAACGCTAAGTAGCGTTAGCACCCATCTCGCAACGATCGCCAACTCTAAGTCTCGGGCGCGCTCAACAACGTCCTTGTTGTTAGTGCGACGCTAGATTCGAAACAATTCACGACACAGAATGTCATCGTGGAACAGGTTTTCCACTGCCCAATTCTCAACCTCGATCGACGAATCCCTTTGAATAGCTGAGTGCGCGTCACACCAAAGGAAAACTTGCCGAGGCCGTTTGACAGTGGTGCTAGCTACCGTAAAATCGACGCCACGTAACGAAACCTTCACAACAGGGCTGATCGCGGGATTGTCCTGTTTTATCTATTAGCCATCGCGGCAAAAAAACCTCGTGGACACAGATGCGCTACCACTGCGCGCTTGCCGAGGGGGGCCGTAGGCGACAGACGATTGGGAAGCTGAAATGGATTTCGGGAAGGAAATCAAAACAGCGCTTGCGGCGCGTTTGGGGCAAGAGCGCTTCGAACTATGGTTCAGTGATGTCGCACTGACGCGGCAAGAAGACAAGGTGACCGTCGCAACCCGTACAGCTTTCTCACTTGAACGCCTAAAGAAAGACTTCCACAACCACCTCAAATCCGTAGCACAAGAACTTGGCCTGCATGATCTCACCATTCAGTACGAGATCAATCCTTCCCTAGTCGAACAGCAAAAGACCAGCAGTCAGCCAACAGGCCGCTTTC
Organism: uncultured Pirellulaceae bacterium; assembly: GCA_964418725.1. Taxonomy (GTDB): domain Bacteria; phylum Planctomycetota; class Planctomycetia; order Pirellulales; family Pirellulaceae; genus CAYNJG01. The sequence goes on along the minus strand of CAYQMZ010000567.1, from coordinate 3,680 downwards.
ACAATGAAGGCGAGCAGATCAGCTGCGATGAGGAGCGGCAAACTGGTCAGCCACTCACGGCATCCGAAACACAGACTTCTCACCGAACAGATACGCCGACGTTGGCGATCCGTGCTCGGACAGCGACGGCGCCAAGTGCTAAGCCTGAAAGCAATAGACGGCACCGCCTTCTAGCAGCTTCCCGGCCCGCCAGAGGGCGAAAATTCCAAACGCTGGATGGATTCGTCGAAGGATCGTGCAATCAACTGGCACGCACATCGATTGACATGGTTCTGAAACAGCCTGGCGAAATCAACCCGCTGCTGATTCATGGACCGACGGGCGTAGGCAAAACGCACCTCATGGAAGGCATCTGGTCACGCACGCGAAAACAGCGTCGAGCCAGGATCGTTTATCTGTCGGCCGAGCAGTTCACGACTTACTTCTTGGAAGCCCTGCGAGGTGACGGGCTGCCGAACTTCCGTCGCAAATATCGTCAAGCGGATGTTCTGATTATTGATGACATCCAGTTCTTCCAAGGCAAACAGGCAACCTTGGTCGAGTTGGCGTACACGATTGATGAGTTGTCTCGCGAACATCGTCAACTGGTGCTCACGGCCGACCGGCCACCGGCTCAACTGGCCAGCTGCCTGGGTCGAGATATTGCAAATCGCCTGTCGGGTGGCCTCGTCTGCGTGATGAAACCCATCGATCACGACACGATGGAGAACATCTCGATTCGCTGGGCCAACGAACGTCAATTGGACATCGCCCCAGAGATCCACAAAACGATTGCGGCACGAGCGGGCGGAGATGCGAGACAACTAGCCGGCGTCTTGAATCGCCTTCGAGCAGCCACGTTTGCTCTCAACGAACCGATCACGATGCGAATGGCCAACGAGGTCATGTACGAACTGTTGCCCACGCAAAGCCGCGTGATCCGTTTGAAAGACGTACAAAAGGCAGTTTGTGAGATGTTTGGGCTAGAGTCGGATAGCCTGCATCAGAAGTCACGCAGCAAGGCGATCACACAACCGCGAATGTTGGCGATGTTCTTGTCCAAGAAACACACCGCTGCGGGTCTGCATGAGATCAGTTCCTTCTATGGTCGTCGCAGCCACAGTAGCGCCGTGACTGCCAATAACTCCGTGCTAGGCTGGCTAGATGCGGCCAAGTCGATTCAGATCAACGGGCAACTTTGCGACGTCCGGGACGTTGTCAGCCAACTCGAACAAAAGCTGCGGGTTGGCTAGTCCCGTCACTGGCCCTTGCCCGGCACAAGCTGCTGCATTCTTTTGCGATCGGGCTTAATTGCGAGTTGTGCATCGTCCGGCCATGGCAAAATCTGTGTCGGAATCTCAAAACTGCGTAGCGTCGCCTTCAATTCCGACTTCCATGTCGGCGGCAATGTGCCTGCCACGAAAGCCACTGGTCGCTGACCAAATTCGACGTCCGGTTTTGCGACAACAACCACCTGCTCTACGCCCAGCAATTGGATCATGGCCCGTTCGATGGCTTCCGGATAGATATTCTCGCCACCTGAGATGAACATATTGTCGATTCTCCCCTCGACAACTAGCTCCCCCGATTCAGTAAGCTTTCCTCGATCTCCAGTGTGAAACCACCCGTCCTCATCGACCACGGATTCAATCGTCCCGTCGCGGTAATAGCCCAGGCAAAGCGTCTCACCACGCACCAGGATTTCACCGACCCTGTCGCCAGCGAGTGCATTCCAATTGACGTCGGTGGCTTCGCCTGTGTTCTCGCCACCCAACGTGCAAATCTTCAGCTCGCGCCGATCCAATACTCGACCACTGGTGATCACATGACCGGACGTCGAACCCGCCTCGGCAGTGGTTGTCGAAGATGTGGTGACCTGAGACGCCATCTCGGTCAGCCCGTAGGTCGTATGAACCTGAACTCCACGAGATCGGGCCTCGCGGATCAGCGACGCTTGAACGCTGCTTCCACCGACCAAAACACGTTTCAAGTCAGGCCCAGGAAAACGGTCGTCCTCTAGCAGCCGACGAAGCTGCGTATTCACAACGGACAGATGGCTGATGCGGCGCGAGCGGAGCAGTTCTGCGTCTAACTTTGCTTCCGAACGCATGCCAACCACAGTCGCCCCGGCAACCGCACATCGCACAACGATCGAAAGTCCGCTGACGTGATACAACGGAAGCGACCACAACCAACGATCTCCGACATCAAGCGGCATATTCTTTGCCGCACCGACAGCACTGGCGATATGGGCTGCAAGCGAGTGGACGATCGCCTTGGGACTTCCCGTGCTGCCAGAACTGAGCACAATCGTCGCTGGCGGAGTGTGAAAGTCGATTAGTTTCGATGCGCGCGATGTGTTGTCTCGTGAGCTCGATTCTGATCCGGCGGCCCGCGTACATATCGATTCCTTGGCCGCCAACACCGAAGGTAACCAGTGGGCGTCCAGTTGTTCGGTGACCTGCTGGCGTTTCTCTCCCGGAAACCGACCACTGATCGGACAGGCAACGGCGCCCAGAACCTGAAGAGCCCAGAACGTCAGAAAGGAGTCCACGTCATTCCCGGGACACCAAGCAACGTGATCCCCTGCTCGAATACCCTTCGACGCCAACGACTCTACTATCTCGTGCAACCTTCGAACGTAGCCATAGCATACCTCGTTGCGTCCGTCGTCGTATGCAACAGCGTCTTCCCGAAGTTCTGCCAAGCGAACACCCGGTATCACAGCTCGATCTTCTCCAAATACTGTGGATCGACTTGCAGCGAACGAGGCACCACGCAATTGCCGCCACGGATTTCAATTGGTTCCATCAATATATCGCGTGCGAACCACGACAATGTATCCAGCCCCGCTGGTATTGTCGGAGAAAACTCCTTCGCAAGTTGGGCGATTCGAGCCGTCCCGACGCCCGATTCGAATGCCGCACTGAAGACAATCGGCTTTCCGAACACCGCAAGGCGATCAATTGATGACCTCCCACCAAGAATCGTTGGTTTACAGATGAAGACGGTCGCGTTTGGGAAACCTTCCAAATTCGATTCGGTCAGTAATGTTTCATCCAGGGCATAACGGCAGCCGGTTTGCTCGAACAACGTTTCCAACAAATCGGATCGCTGTAGCGGCTCCTCGATGTACTCGACATCCACGCCGTTTATGCCTTCCCAGAAGGCAGTCGCTTGCTCCAAATCCCACGCCTGATTGGCATCCAAACGCAGGCGAATGACAGATTGCAACAGCTCCCTGACACCACGAACCAACGCAATCTCGTCCGCCAAAGTGGCTCTCCCCACCTTCAGTTTGACAGCACGCATCCCTGATTGATTGAGAGATTTAGCTTTTTCCAGGACGGATTGCGCGTCCCCTTGCAGCAATCCGTTTATCGGAACGCTGGTCACATCCTCTAATGACTCTTCCAGTGACGCCAGTGCGAAGTCGAGCGACGGAGACGACATGCGCTGACCTCGCAGGGCAGCGATGACATCATCTAGCGAATCCGGACTGAAACCTGGCAACGGCGAAGCCTCCGCCCACTGCCCGTCTCGCTGCAGCAATACACCTTCGCGAACGTCGAGTGTCTGCCCCTTGAGAGTCAGACTTCTTTTCAAAGGCAGTCGAAAGCGGTAGGCATTCATTGTGCGACCAATCCGATGCAGAACAGCACCGAGTACAGCAATAGCAGCCCGGCGGTCATTCCGAGACA
>CAYQMZ010000566.1:0-5647 GCA_964418725.1 uncultured Pirellulaceae bacterium | reverse complement strand
CACCTGTCCGAGGCCAAAACGAGAATCGAAAAAGCACTCGACGCCGACTACATCTACAACACAGATGCATTGGGCGGCGGATCATTCGGTTCTCTCTTGTTCTTCCAACCTACCGAGGAAAAGAGCAAGTAGTCGGACTCACGCACCCTCGCAATTCGACTGTTAAATAATTGCGGCGACCGAGCACTAAGCTGGGTCGCCGCTTTTCTTTTGCTTCGCACGACTGCTGCGAGCGTCGTTCAACCACACGCCACGCAGCATCGATTGTTCTAAAGTTGAGCAAGCGTTGGCACTTCAAACCCCGGATTGTTGGGATCTTTTAACAGTGCGTTGGCTTCTTCGGCGAACTCACCAGTGTGACGCTCGGTCTTCGGATCAAACGTGAGTAGAGGCCCGACCTTGTACATCTCAGAGTCACGCACGCCGACGCCGTCCTTCATGATCTTGTGCAAACGCATGAAGTGTTCCGTCGCGTCTTTGTTGTCGCCGAACTGACCAGCCTTTTCGTTGAAAGGCACGTTCTCGCCTAGACGGTACGAGTTGTTCATCAAGTGCCCCAGAACGCAGCCGTCATGTGCTTCGCGGGCGGTACCGTTGGCTAGTTCTGGATCTCCTTCACGGCAAGCCGTGATGAAGCTGCCCCAGTTGCCACCGGGCGTCACCTTTCCGTCTTCTACATCACGCAGCACTTCCCCCGTCTTACTACCAGCTGGATAGTAAGTGAACACGCTGTCGTTCTTACTGTCGATCCAACCGCCGTCTTCGAAGTAGTACTGGTTCTTCACCTGTCGCTCGTAGCCCTTGTAGTTCACATTGCGAACATTGAAGAAGACCTGTTGCCCATTCGGGTATTCGGCCATGCCGAACATTGTGTTTGGCGTCTCTCCCTGGTCAGCCTCAAAGCCGCCGTTCCCATCCGGCCATGGAAAGCGTCCTCCGATTGCCATGGCTTTGACCGGATGCGTCTGATCATCGTCGATCGCCCAGCGAGCCACGTCCAGCTGATGGGTCCCCTGATTGTTCAGGTCGCCATTGCCTGTCTTCCAGAACCAATGCCAGTCGTAAGGATGAAAATTCGCGTGGTACTGGTCAATTATTGCCGGCCCCTTCCACAGCTCCCAATCGAGCTCACGAGGAGGAGCTCCAATTGGTTCGAAGCCAATCGTTCCACGAGGCTTGCAGCAGTAGCCGTAAGAAATCTTGAGGCGACCGAACTTGCCCGCCTTAATTTGTTCGTGCAACCCCGCCAGTCGCGCGTTACTTCTGCGTTGCGTACCATGCTGGACAACGACGCCGTACTTCTTCGCCGCTTCGACTGCAATCCGTCCCTCGGTGACGTCGTGGCTCATGGGCTTTTCGACGTAGACGTGCTTGCCTGCCTGTGCACCCCAAATGGTCATCAGCGAATGCCAATGATTCGGCGTGGCAACAGAAATCGCATCCAGGTTCGGATCGTCAAGTGCTTCACGTACATCGCGAACCGCCTTGGGAGTGTAAGCTCCGCCGTTTCGGTCTACGATGTTGCCAACTCGCTTGTCTCGAATCTTGTCGTCCGGCTCAATCACATAAGCCACTTCGACATTCTCTTGGCTCATCCAGCCACCGATATGGGCGTTCCCTCGTCCGTTGACACCGCACACACCAATACGCAGGCGGCTGTTCGCACCAACAGCTTTGCCCGAAGCCTTGGTGCCCATGATCATAAAGGAGCCGCCGATCGCAGCAGATGTACCTAGAAAGTTTCGTCGCGTTGTTCGAGTCATGTCTGTCCCCAGAGTTTGTTCACGGCCGCATCGGTCAACCGTGACCGATTTTCGCAAAGATTTTATGCGAAAAGCTGAGCACAGTGTGAGCGCGAACACCACGCAAGAAATGCGAGAGCAAGAAGAACCCTAAGACAGGGCCGGCCTCAAGACCTAACGCCCCAAACGGAGTAGCCTGCGAATGAAAGCTCCCAGGTTGATCGCGACGAGCTCTACAGAATCGACGATCGCACCAAAGAAGCCGCTAATCGCGACGCCGATTTGCTCTCCGATTTCATACATCCGCCAAAGCGGAGAGCGTTCGACTCTGCGAAAGTCGTCGTCAACCAGCTCTTCGCGTCGGAACCAAGTCCAAGGAGTGAGTAGCCGGACTCCAAAGAAGATAGTTGCACCAAACAGTCGTTCGATCAGGTCCGCCAAGCCGGTTCGCCGTTCCGGCATCATGAAGCCATCGTACTCATCCGAACTGTCGTCTGTCGGCTTGGATGTGGATCTGAACACTGGGCCACCATTGGTGCGAGAAATCTGAGAACATCATACTTAGAATGAGGTCGCTCTGCACCAGTTAAGCCCAATTGTGTACGCCGTCCCGACAACATTTCTTTGTTTGTTAACGAAGACGCGCAGTTTTGAGATTTCCTCGCGTACTACCGCAACGAACATTAAGGGTTTCGAAGACTACGTAAACTCTCCCCAAAAACACGGATCAACTTGACGACGGTGGCCTTCAGAAGCAAGCATTTGCATTACTTGCCAACGAATTCGTACGTGCTCTTCTCCTCACTTAACGTCTGCGAGTAAACAACGTTCAGCCCGGCATCGATCACTTCAACAATTGCTCCCTTGATTCGATCGCCGCAGCAGTCACCGCGGTTGAAAACCTTGATGGTTGAGATGTCTTTCACGTCGCCCAGATCAACAACAAACCAGGGGTTCTTCTGTTCGTTTGTGTGCGATACAGAACCTTTGTTGAAGTCTTGATCTGCGTTGCCGTCGATCGCTTTTGCAGCTTCGCCTTTTGCGTGTGTCGAAGACTGGCGTGCTTTCCCAGCAGTCTGCAGCTCCTTGCCGCTTCCTGTTTCTAGGATCTGCAGTTCCGCAATCTGCAGGATGCGTTTGTCACCTGGCAATCGAACTCGCACGTATTGTCCCTTCGCAAGGCTCTTGGGAGGAGCTTTCAGCTCAGCGCCGATGTTTACATCGATCTTGGCCAGAGCGTCTTTCATTTCCGCCAACCCCTCTTTGGTCACCTTGGAATTCCACAGGTACAATTTTTCCAGCTTTGGCATGTCCTTCAACGCAGCCAAACCTTTGTCACTGACCTGCGTTCCGTACAGGTTCAGGTACTCTAGATTTTCAAGTCCCTTGAGGTGTTCCAACCCGGCGTCACCAATCTGCGTCTTCTCGAGATGTAGCTTCGTCAGCGAATTGATACCAGCCAAATGCTTGAGCCCTGCATCGGTGATATTGGTATTCGCCAAGTTCAGCCAGATGAGATTTTCGATTTCCTTCACCGACGCAAGGTCATCGTCGGTCAGATCCTTACCGGACAGGTGGAATGCTGCCTCTTTGTCCTCACTGTCTTGAGCGATCTGGCGAACGGTACCGCCGACCTTCTCGATTGCGGCAATCGCGTCCGATTCATTGGCAACCGCAACAGTCGTAACACACAAGAGCAGGCAGGCAGAAAGGCAGAGTAGGGACCGCATGGCATTTCCTCGTTAACTAGCGTTTTCGTGTGCCTGAATTCTACTTCGTGCGAATCCGTTCTCAAGCACGGGCTGACCGTGATTCGTGACACATGTCTCGAGGCGAACGACGCTTGTTGAGAAAAATCAACATACGCCAACTGTGGGCGGGCATTTGAGGCGGTAACAAGCGAGAGGCCTCCCGTCCAGCTACACTTATGGCAGAACACGAAAACCTCGATGCATCCCACAGCCATGAACCAACGTCGTCTGTTATCAGCGTGCTCCATCCTGTTGGCAATTCAAATCGTCGGATTTTGCGGCGGTCTGGTCCTCGCCGATCACCATGCGGATCCACCGAAGAAAGCCAAACCAGTTTTCAAGGACGGGGAAGCTCAAGTCGTCCCAGCCTTCAAAGACCCAGACTACTGGATCCGTCACGATCTCTGGGTCGAGTCGGAGTTTGACTCTGACGAGGATGGAAAACTCGACCGCGTGCACGTTAGCGTCACGCGGCCAAGACAAACTGAAACCGAAGGCCTGAAACTGCCTGTCGTTTACGTTTCCAGCCCCTACTTTGCAGGAACGGGAACCGCCGGTCGCGAATATTTCTGGGATCCACATCAGGAGTTGGGAGAAGAACCACCTAAGCGCAAGATCCAACCGCCAGTCAAACGGCGGGGCACGCGTCCAATCATTTCCAAGTCACACGAAAAGGAGTGGGTTCCGCGAGGATACATCGTCGTCCATTCCTCTTCCCCCGGGACCGGTTTGTCACAAGGTTGCCCTACAGTCGGTGGCGACAACGAAACCCTCGCCCCCAAAGCCCTTATTGATTGGCTGTGCGGACCCCCCGACGCATTAACGACTCCCGACGGATTCGAACGAGTCCCGTCCGGTTGGTGCTCAGGCAAAGTTGGCATGACGGGAACGTCCTACAACGGAACGCTCCCCCTCGCGGCCGCCACCACGGGCGTTGAAGGTCTCGAAGCAATCATTCCCATCGCACCCAATACGTCGTACTACCACTACTACCGATCAAATGGCCTGATACGTCACCCCGGTGGATACGTCGGCGAGGACATCGACTGCTTGTACGAATTCATCCATAGCGGTCCGGAAGCCTCTCGCGCGGGTTGTGACACCAACGTCCGCGACGAACAGATGCGAGCTTTGCATGATCGCGTGACAGGCGACTACAACGATTTCTGGGCCGGTCGCGATTACCTGAATGATATGGAGCCGATGAAGTGCGCGCTACTGATGGCCCACGCATTTAATGACTGGAACGTTGTTCCTGAACACAGCGTACGCATCTATGAAGCGGCGAAAGCCAAAGGTCTACCGAGCCAAATTTTCTTCCACCAAGGCGGCCACGGTGGACCGCCGCCCATGAAGATGATGAACCGTTGGTTTACTCGATATCTACACGGTGTTGAAAACGGAGTCGAGCAAGACAAGCGATCGTGGATCGTTCGCGAAAAAGCCGAGCGTGATAAACCCACGGCCTACGATGAATATCCACATCCTGAATCTACGAAAGTTCCTCTGTACTTAGCCCCCGGCGCCCCCGAGCACGGTGAACTTTCTGAGCAAAAGAACGACAAGAGCGGCGTTACCGAGCGATTGATCGACAACTATTCCTTCAACGGCACCGCCCTAGCGCAAGCCGAATGGACTCAACACCGTCTGATGTACGTAACGCCCAAGCTCAAGCAGCCGCTGCACATTTCAGGTACTCCAACGATCCAAATCAAGTTGGCCTGCGACCGCGAGGCAGCCAATCTATCCGTTTGGCTGGTCTCACTTCCGTGGAACACACGTAAGAACTCCAAGATCACAGACAACATCATCACGCGTGGTTGGGCCGACCCTCAGAACCACCAGTCCATCACCGAAAGCGAACCGTTGGTACCGGGGCGTTTCTACGATGTGAAGTTCGACCTGCAGCCCGACGACCAGATCATCCCTGCCGGACAACAAATCGGCCTAATGATCTTTTCAAGCGACCAAGATTTCACACTCTGGCCCAAGCCGGGCACGGAGCTCACGGTTGACTTGGATGGAACTTCGCTTCAGCTACCGGTCGTCGGTGGAACAGAGGGATGGAAGAAGTCATTTACGGAACCAGAGAAAAAGTAGGGTAACGTCCCCTCACGGCGAAAGCCTGGGAGATTCAGCGGCGACGGAATAAAA
>CAYQMZ010000565.1:0-5650 GCA_964418725.1 uncultured Pirellulaceae bacterium | reverse complement strand
GGCCGTAGTTCATCGCTACCCACTTTTCGAGCTCCGCCGGCTCCGGCCCCAGCGAATCCCCTTTCGGCAATGAACTCAGATAATAAGCGTTCACTTCCTTATAAAGCTTCGGATTGTCCTCCCGGAAATACTCCTCTCGAATGAAGTGGATCACGTCGTATTTTTGGCGTGGAACCATCCATCGTTGTGCGACCATCAGGCCAAATCCATGCGTCAGCGTTTGATACATTCGATACGGATCCGATCCGTTCTTTAACTTGCTCTCTGCGAATCGAGGCGACGTTGGTAGCGAACCTTCGCGATCATGCGTTCCGTGACAGTTCGCGCAGACGCGGTTGTAGATCCGTTCGCCACGATCGAAGGCTGCGTCGTCCAGGCCACCAATTAGTCGAGCATGGTCGATGTTGGCTTCGTAATCGGGGAGTGGCGGCAGTTGTGTCAAAGATGTTGGCGGTTGCAGCTCGGCCGCACGCTTGGGACCTTGCTCGGCAATCTCGATTACGTATCTAGCAAGATCATAGAACTGAGACGGTCCGGCCATTTGATCGATCAGCCCCTCCGGCATGATCGACTTGTCGGAAAGGGAGACATCTTCCAGGTCCGCCTTTGCCAGCGCGACTTCACGCCCGTCGTTGGCTGCGTCTCGGAACACAACCTGTTCATCGTTTTGCGAGACGAGGATGCCCGTCTGTTGGGTTCCGTCGGCAGTCACAACGCTGACCGTCTGATAGCCCTCACGGATCTTCGCTGAGGGGTTCAAAATGGATTGAATCAGATGCTGGCGATCTGGCTTCACTTTCCATTCCGATAGATTGGGACCAAGCAGTGACGCATTGGAGTCAACTGCGTGACATTTCGAGCACTGATACTGTGCCTGATGGAACAAGATCGCACCTCGCTTGGCGTCGCCTCGTTGCATGGCCGACGCTGCGATTCGTTCCATGCCAACTTGATTCAATTGCCCGGTAACCGATGACACCTGGGCGGTGGCAGATGGTTGCAAGGACAGCGAGAGTCCGACGACAACAAAAATGGAGAGGAGTCGGAAGAGATTCGAGTTGGCCATCGAAATGCCTTTACGATTTGACGAGGAGTCGGCGGACAGGGCCTGCGGCATTAAAAGCAAGGACTATTCCCTCGCGTGCTGCCGCTTTTTCCATCCACTGCAACTCCTGTGATGAACGGGTCGATCCGCACATCATAGTCAAATGCGTAGCACTTTGCCTTGCCATCTTTACGTCTGGCGATTGCTCCGCAGATTACGATCCCATCGCATTCGATATGGCCGCGGACAACCGAGTCCATACTTCGTGCTGAATGCTTGCCAGGTATTCGTTTACGGCATCGGGCAAAACAGGAAGCTGCAACGCTTCGCCAATCCGGAACGTTAGCAACGGATTCTCGGCAGCCTGCCCGACGCTATATTCCGCCGAGAACGATGCAGTGAAAATCTGTTCGCTGTATTCGCCGCCGAAGCCACCAAAGACTGTGAGCGGTTCGGTGCTTCCCGGGTTTGGATGACTGTAGCCATAGACGACTGCGTTGAAGTAGTTCGCCAATCCAAGACCCGGCGTTGGCCCGCCTAGTCCTTTAGAGATGGATATCGAAGAGCCCGTGCCGCCGAAGTCTTGAGGGTCGTCAGCATTCAGGACCGTGCCCATGGCGAAACCAATCTCGTTGATGAGTTGTCCGGTTAGTGTGGCAAAGGCGGCCGTCGTTAGAGCCTGCGTCGATAGACGACTAGCAAAGGTTGCCAACGTCGTGCCAGCACCACCAAGTCCCACAGCCTGATCCGCTGATACCTGTACAGACGAAGAGGAACCCACGAACACTGTAACACCAACAGGTGCGACCAAGTTGACGCCGTTCGCTAGTGCCATCTCTAGGTCGGTATCCAGTTGGCTGCGTGCCATCGCTCCTTCAATGAAGGCGTCAGCGCCGATTCCAGCGGCCCATCGCCCAAATCCACCGATCTCAAAACTGCCGCTGACACTACCAAAGTAACCGCTGATCACCCCGCTAGGGCCGTTGATTACGTCGAAAGGCCCCAGGAACGTCGGCAAGACCTTTGAAGTCACATCCACGATCCCTTCGCTGAACCGACGCAGGGCTTCAACTTGCAGCAGGATGACGGGCAGAGACTGAGCGAACTCGGTCGCAAAAACGGCTCCGGATGGGTCCGACAAAAGCACGGGATCATTCATCACATAGATGTAGCGGTTCTGCGTCGCGGCCATGTTATCAAGGCCACGGAAACGGTCCGCCTGCGTAAATCGACCCATCGCGGGATCATAGTCGCGACTACGGAGGTGATAGTTTCCTGTTGAGTTGTCAAATTGCTCGCCACCGAACAGGAATTCCAGTGGATTTGTGCCGGTGCGGGAAACGACTTCTCCGAATGCGTCATAGATCCACGAGTCCGTCTGCTGGCCGTTCGCATCGAGTGAGATTCGTGTCGAGCCTTGAATGTCGGTCAGCAGATAGTTCGTCTGGTCGCCACGGGTCTGACTCAGCAGATCGTAGCCATAGGTGTTGGCTGAAATGAGTTGGCCGTCGGCGTCACGTTCTTCCAGCAAGCGTGACAAGGCCGGCATCGTATCCAACAGCATCTCGACTCGCTGTCCGTTGACGGTTCTTGCCACTCGATTGCCGGCGTAGTCGTATTCGAACGTGGTTACGTTGCCGGCTTCGTCCGAAACCTGGACCAAACGGTTTGCCGCGTCGTATTCAAATACCTGCCGAGCTGTTCCGTCCGTCTCGAGCGTTACGTTTCCCTTGGCATCGTACTCGTAACGAACATCACCTGCCTGTAGCAATCTGCCGTTTTCATCGTACTGGTATTCTGTCGTGAAGCCGTCTTGCGTCCGCGTCAGTCGATTGCCGGCAGCGTCATAGGTATAGGTCGTTTCACTCTGTTGCGCGTCGGATTCGATCACCAACTCAGAGACCAAACGTTGTTCCACGTCATACGTGTAGACGACCTGCCGACCAGTGCCTTCCGCAACGCGAATCTGGCGATTGGTTGCATCATACGTGTATGTAAAGCTCTCGATTAAGTCGCCGTTTGGCGCAGTGTATTGGTAGGACAGGGGGCGACGGTCTTCTGTAAATCGATGCCGCGCCACCGCACCACTTGGATGCTTGGTGATTACGGTGTGTGTCTCGATTTCATAGTCGTAGTTCGTCGTATTGCCACGTATGTCGGTGACGCTAGAAAGGATCCCTGTTCCGTTGTAGGTGTAGGTGGTAGTTCCCGCCGGGGTAGTTCGAGTCGCCACTTCGCCGCTCTCTGCGAACGTATATGCGACGAACGTTCCGTCAGGATTTTCGACGCGAGACAACCGCTGTTGGTCGTCATATTCGAATCGCGTGGTGCCACGAGGGTCCATTGCCGAAACCAAGAAGCCGTTCGCGTCATACTCCATCGCCTCAACTCGACCATCCGCATAGGTCGTCTTGATCACTCGATCCGAGTCGTCGTACTCATATGTCGTCGTATTGCCGTTGGCATCCGTCAGACTCTCCAATCGCCCACTGGCCGAATACTCTCGCGTTTCGGACTGTCCCAGCGGCAAGGTCTCGGTGACTGGGAAGCCGCGGTCGTCATATTCGACTCGCGTCACATTTCCGTTCGGATCTTCGACGGAAGTGCGATTGCCCATTGCGTCGTAGGTGTAGTTCACGACATTGCCGAATCCATCTTCAACCGATGAAACTCGACCCAACGCGTCGTAGCTGGAATTTGCAAGCGTACGTCCGTCCACGTCGACGATGCCAGTCGGTCGCCCCAACGCATCGTACGATGTTGACGTAAACGTTCCGTCGGCGAACGCGACATCGGTGGGTCGATTCAATGCGTCATAGGTCGTGACTGCATCTGCTGGCTGTCCGAATAGTCCTGTCGACAAGAGATTTCCGCCGGCGTCGTAGGCCAGTACCGTCTCGAATCCGCCGGGATACGTAATGGAGCTCGGTTTTGCCCATGTCGTGACCGGATTCGGAGAACCGGCCGGCATGATGTAGTTTGGCACTTCTTCATAGCCGTACAAAGTTCGCTGTCCAAAGGCATCGATCGTCACGCTTTGTCGACCGATTGCGTCGTACTCGACTCCGGTGGTGACACCGTTCTGCGTTGACTGGATTTGTCGTCCCAAGGCATCGAATATGAACGAACCAGTGTTCCCCATGCGGTCGGTGAAGCCCGTCATCCGTTCTTCTGCATCGAATGAACGTACACGACTGCTCCCGTCGTCGAAGGTCTCGGAGACGATCTGATTGCGTGCGTCATACTGGTATTCAACGCGATCACCAGAACGATTCACGTTTGCGGTATTGCGTCCCGCAGCGTCGTATTCGTACACGGCAGAGAAGCCTGCTGCGTCGGTTACTCTGGTTAGGTTGCCAATGTCGTCATAGGCCAGGTCATAGCCCGTCTCTCGTTCGACACCGTTCTCATCTGTCCAAGTCATTCGCGTTGTTGTCACGCGACCGAGGCCGTCAAGCGTAAGACGTGTCACCTCACCAGCCTCGTTCGTCACTGTTTCTACATTGCCGAACTGATCGTAGGTGAACGTTCGCGTTTGTCCCAAGGCGTTGGTTACGGACGTTTGTTGCCCGGACTCGTTGTAAGTCATGCGCGTCACATTGCCCATTGCGTCGATGCGAGCCGAAGGGTTTCCACTGTCGTCGTACTCGAATCGAGTCACGTTACCTCGTGCGTCCGTTGATGAGACGATTTGCCCTCGCTCGTTGTAGTCCATCAGCGTCGTGTTTCCGAACGGATCGGAAACAGACGTTGGTAGACCAAGATTGTTGTAAGTGGTCCGAGTCGTTTGCCCCAATGCATTCGTCACGGCGATGGCGTTGCCGTTCGCGTCGTACTCGTAGCGTGTCACATTGCCCAAGGCGTCAGTTTCCGAAGTCACGTTACCTTGCGCGTCGTATTCCTGAGTTAAGGAGTTGCCAAGTCGATCCGTCATGATTTCGCGATTGCCATCTAAATCATGTTCGACTTCCGCACGGAATCCTGCACCGTCTACCGTTGCCGTAACCCGCCCATCACTGTCGTACTCGGTGCGGATTCCACGACGACCCAGTGGATCAAACGATTCGATCAGGCGATGATTTCGGTCGTAGGTGAACGTGGAGGCATTGCCGGCTTGGTCAATGACTGCCACCAAGTCACCATAAAAGTCATACTCGTAGCGAATGACGCCACCGATCGGGTCGGTGACGGAAATGACGCGTCCCTCAGCGTCACGCTGCATCGTCAGGCCACTTCCGTTCGAGTGCCGGATCGCATCACTGTCGAACGTTACGGTATTTCCAAAGCGATCTTGAATTGATTCGATGCCGAGATCCGAATCAAGAATCAGCTCTCGACCGTCCATGGTGGTCAGTTTCCACTTCTGTGGATTGTAGATCTCTCCAGTGGTTCGATCGCGGAATGTCACTGGACCAAATTCCGCCGGAACAACATCCACCACGTTGTCGGCCAAGGCTTCTAGTTTCGACGTCGTCCCGCCAATTGGCTCGAAGTACAGACGTGTTTGGTCGAGCGCTTGCGGAGGCAGATTCGATGCGAAGCCGCTGTAACCTAAAATGAATCGGTCGACTTGACCGCTTGGCATGGTGATATTGACCGTCACGT
>CAYQMZ010000564.1:1756-5661 GCA_964418725.1 uncultured Pirellulaceae bacterium | reverse complement strand
GTGTTCGCTGGAGGGTGAAGTGAGGCAGCGAGCAATCGACGTACTCGTGGGTAATGAAACGGTAGGTCACACACTTGCGACGCAACGCGTCAGAAACCGCGCGTTTTAATTCGACGGGCGATGGCAAGCCTGACTGCCACGCCACGCGTTACACCGGTAACGGCTTGAACTCCTTCGGCCCGATCAGGCGACTACGAGCCAGCAGTTCGGTGGGATCAAGTTGCGTGTTGATGATGTTCAGACGCTGCTCAACAAGCCTCGGGTTCGAATCCGTATCAGCAAACGCTCGTAAGCGGTCGGCGTCTATATTCAACGTGGACGCTTTCTGCAGCAGTGCATCCAATTCGGTAGCGTCGACGGCTCGCCTCTCGACCACCGCAGGCTTGCCACGCACGATGCGGCGCAACGCGTCCTTCACTTGCTCCGGCATCAGCAACTTCATAATCGGCACCAAAGTCGGCTCATAACGAACGCCAAATGGGAAGCTGGTTGCTGGAATCTTCCCCAGCCCAGTGTGAATCGAGCATAACGCGGAATGCGTCCGTTGATTCACTAGCTGATGAAATGGCAGGCTCCAATAGAAATCTGAAATGCGTGTGTCGTGGAAGAAGTGAATAGGCGTCGAATACAGCAACGAACCGCTCATAAACGTCCGGATGCGACGAAAGTTTCGCGTCATGATTCGAAAGGCCATTTCCACATTTGAAATGTCATCCGAGAGATCATCGATGTAGCCGGACCTGAATCGTACCCGAATATCAGCGTGCGTTCGCCCGGAAAACATCTCCGCAAATTGTTCGGCCGTGGTGCCGTACTCGATGTAGTCCTTCAAAGTGAAGTCGCACAGTGCGTCCACCGAGGCGAACTTCTTGGGGTTCGCAGACCAGCCGCCCGACAACACATCACCGGTCGTGCCAAAGTAAGTTGTCGTGCATCCAAGTTGCGTCGCATGGCGAGCCAAGTTCATTGTCCACAGCCCAGTGCGCCCGCCGTCGATCAGCACATTGGAATCTTCAAAATCGCCTTCCAACTGTTCGCTGTAGTCAATCAAATGGGTCGAACAACCAGCCGTCAGCCCGACCTTCTCACCACGTTCAGAGTCCCAACATCGTGCCCCACTGTAGCCAGCAATGCACTGGGGCTGGACGCCACTCTCAAGCAGTCCGATCAATGCGACGCGACTGTCCTTGCCACCACTCAGTGCGACAGCGGGTTGAAAACTCGGATCCGCCTTCAACATCGACTGCGTATGCGATTCGCTAAGCTCTCTAAATTCGTCGACAATCTGTCGGAGCGGCCGGTTCCGCGGCTTTCGTCGAAAGTCAAAGTAGCGTGTTGTTCGACGTCCGGCCGAGTCATCGCTGAGTATCGTCCCTGGGCGAGGCAAATGTATGTTGCTGTAGACCGTATCGCCAAGCAACGGAAACCCGAACATCAACGTATCGTGGACAGCTTCGGTGTTGGCTTCGCCTCTCGACGATGCGTTTTCACGTAGCGGCCACAAACTGGACGAGATTAGCGTTGTCGAGTCGTGCCGTGATGCGAATACGCGGGCAAAACCGTATCGATCCGCAAACGTATGGAAGTCACCCGATATCGTATCCAGCACAAACCCCGAGAACACTCCGTTCAGACGACACAGCGCACCAGCCAGTTTCTTCAGATTGACGCGTTCCGCACCGATACAGTCGTCGACCAAGGCGTCGAGATCCGCCGTCTCATAGAAGTCGCCTTGAACGAAAACAACCGCATTGGCGACTGTATGTAGTCTCCATTGATGCAGCGGGCTGCAGTCGGGTAGCGACAAATAGAGTCGGCCGCCAGCAAAGTCAGATCTGTAGCACGTCTTATCAATAGACGGCAAATTCTTCGCCAAAGCGTCGAAGTCCCTCGGGTCATCTCCACGCCCCGACCAACAACATAGATAGCTACAAAAACTTTGCCGTTTTGAATCGGACAACGATGAAACCCCAGAGGAAGCGATCTACTTCTGACCAAGCTTCCAATTTAGCTGCCCTGGTTGTCCGCAGGAATGGCAAGCTAACTGTTTTGACGACTTCAGTAATCGCAACCTCAACGTACTCAAGACGACCGACATTGCCTTCTTCGCCAGGCCTTGGAGTAAATGACGTTGACTTGCGACGCCTTACACGCCAACTGAGAGCGAACATACATCCGACTAAAGTCGTCGTCAGCGATCGCGGGTCAAGAACGATATCGTACACAAACACCGCGCCCCGCGAACCATCGTCGTTCACATGAGAGGCGGCTCCAACAATCAATCTGTCTCCAACACTTCTCAGTTCTCTAGCCAGGTCAAGATTGGGAGTCACCAGTTAGCCAGCTTGCGATTTGCCAAAATTCAAAGACAGCACAAGAAAGTCATCAAACGCAACGATTCCATCGTTGTTGAAATCGCCGTCGGCGAATGCTCTATCAACGTTCTTGCCGAAGTTGGAGAAGATGACCAGGAAGTCGGGGAAAGAAACTTCTCCGTCGCCATTGGTATCACCGGGAAACGGATCGGGATCCACTTGGACTGACCGAGACGTTTGGTTGCGGTAGACGCGGTTCGGCGTGCCCCACATCGAAGCATAGGCATCAATGTCACCATCGCGATCGATGTCACCGAATGAGACGTGCTCGGTGGCGTCGTCCTTGTTCAGTGCAATACCGGCATCGGCAAAGACGCCTCTGCCGTCATTCATCCAAACGCGGCTTGCTGCACCCGACCAATTTCCTTCAAACAAATCCAAATCACTGTCGTTGTCCAAATCAACTAGAACGACTTGAGAAGAACTGGAACCACCCAACCTTTGGCCGGCGTCCGCGAACTGACCGGTGCCATCGTTCATCCAAACTCGATTTGCTCCGTTGGTCGCGCCGATCAGATCGAGATCGCCGTCACGGTCCACGTCGCCAACAGCCAGATGCTCGCCTCCAGGCACTAATTGGCCAGCGTTGTATCCGGTCAGTCGACCGGTGCCATCATTGCGGTAGATGACGTTAGCTCCCTTGGCCGAAACGATTGCGTCCAAGTCACCGTCTCCATCGACGTCACCCAACGTCACGCCAGTCGATACCGTGTCTCCCAGCCGCAAGCCGGTATCCGAGTAGTTTCCTCGTCCGTCATTTAGGAACACCCAATCGGCTGCTACTGTGCTGCCATCAGACATTCGCTGATTCACCAAAACAATGTCCAAATCACTATCGCCATCCAGGTCTCCCAGCGCCGGTGCATAAGATCGTACCGAGCGATCCCCAAGTTGCTGTCCGCTGTCCGTAAAACTTCCGCGACCGTCGTTCAACCAAATCTTATTCTCGTCAAACGAAGCCACAACAATGTCCAGATCGCCATCCGCGTCTACGTCTCCTGCCGCTGCATAGATACTGCGACCGCTACCTAACCGTTGTCCACTGTCGGTAAAGTTGCCCAAGCCATCATTTAACCAAAGCTGATCGGGACCATTCTGCAGCGACACAAACACATCCAAATCACCGTCGCGGTCAAAGTCTCGCATTAACGATTCGACGCTGCGATCGTTTCCACCGTAAGCCACTTGTTCCTCAGTGAGAATCTCACCCGGGTCAGGAGCAGGTTCCGCTGGTGGGTCCCCAGGAACGTTGGGATTCAGTGGATTCAGATATACGCGATTCGGTGTTCCCCACATGGATGCATAGGCGTCCGCATCCCCATCGCCATCGATGTCGCCAAACGCAATGTGCTCGGTGGCATCCGGCACGTTCAACTGAATACCAGCGTTGACGAACTTTCCGTCTCCGTCATTCATCCAAACCTGGCTACCAACGTTCGTCCAGTTTGCTTCGAACAGATCCAAATCGCCGTCATTGTCCAAATCGACCAAGACAGTTTGCGATGTACTCACGTTGGACAAGCGTTGTCC
>CAYQMZ010000564.1:0-1746 GCA_964418725.1 uncultured Pirellulaceae bacterium | reverse complement strand
TAGACCGGAATCGAAAAACGCACCGCGCCCGTCATTCAGCCAAACGTGATTTGGACCGTTGCTTGCACCAACCAAATCCACGTCGCCATCGCCGTCTACATCACCCACAGCCAAGTGCTCTCCGCCAGGCTCTAAGAATCCAGCGTTGTAGCGAGATAGTCGGCCGCTACCATCGTTGCGGTAGATGATGTTGCGCTGCGGTTTCGCAGAAACCACTGCATCCAAGTCGCCATCAGAATCAACATCGGCCAGCGTGACTCCTGTCGACTGATCTCGCCCCAACGAGACCCCCGTATCCGTGTAGTTGCCTCGCCCATCGTTCATGAAGACCCAGTCGCCAGCGTTCTCGCCACCAAGCGTCTGATTGACTAAGACGATATCCAGATCGTTGTCGCCATCTAAGTCGCCCAGTCGAGCTTGATAGGAACGCACTAGCGGGTTCCCCAACACTTGGCCGCTGTCAGTAAAGTGGCCGTTGCCGTCGTTAATCCAGATCCTGTTTTCATCGTAGGACGCGATAACGACGTCCAGGTCGCCGTCGCGATCGATGTCGCCGGCATCCCCGTAAATGCTGCGACCATTACCAAGCCTCTGCCCACTGTCGGTGAAATTGCCCTGGCCGTCGTTGAACCAAACTTGATCGGGACCACCTTGGACTGATACGAACACGTCCAAATCACCGTCGCCGTCGAAGTCACGCATTAGCGACTCGACGCTACGTTCGTTCCCACCATAAGCTACACCCTGATCGACCAAGACCTCTTGGGAACCCAACTGAACTTGGAAGCTACCGATTTGGCCCGGCGCGACAGATCGGTTCGCCCGATCTCGCACGGCGTCGGCTCGCATACGAATCGAGTAAGTTCCATTGTCGATCGCGCTGAACGTTCCGCTCGGAGCGTCAAAACGGTAGGTACCCGATACCGTGGCGGCATCTGCCCCCGCATCGCGAGAAACAAAGACGGGCTGGGTCACTGTTCCATCGGGACTGACGACTTCGATGTCACCGGCATTTACCGTCAAAGCTGACAAGGATTCATTGTCTGAATACAGGACGCGAATCAACTGCGAAACCTGATTTTCAGAGACGACATTAGATGCGGTCGCCGTTGCAGTTGGAGCCACATCATCAATGCCAATGCGGAAGCTACCGATCGTCTTTGGTCGGATGAGATTGCCGGACACATCCGATACCTGATTCGACCGGATGCGGATTTGGTATTCGCCGTTGTCCAGGGACCCGTAGAAACCGGATGGAGCGCTCAGCCGATACGTTGCCGTCAATGAAGCCTGGTCTCGACCAGAATTCTTCGAAACGAACACCGGTAAACTGATTCTCCCGTCAGGCAGCACGACCTCAATATCGCCCGGCCCCACATCGGAGGCGTCGACGGAGAAATCATCGCTGAACGTAACCGTAATCGTCTGATGACGCGTGGCACTGAACAGATCGGGCGCCGTTGCGGTGGCCGTCGGAGCCAGCTCGTCGACACCGATTCGAAATTGCCCAATGTCGCCGACCGGTACATGATTTCCCTCGGTATCCGCGACGGCGCCGGCTCGCATGCGAATGGTATACGTTCCGTTATCGAGCGAGCGATATCCTCCACCCGGGGCATTCAACCGGTAGGTCGCCGTGATTGGCGATCCATCGGATGCACGATTCGAATTCACGAAAGACGGGCGCACCGTCGAGCCATTAGGCAGTCTCACTTCGATATCGTTGCTGCCGACAGTGCTGGCTCG
>CAYQMZ010000563.1:0-5661 GCA_964418725.1 uncultured Pirellulaceae bacterium | reverse complement strand
TGTATTCACTGTGCCACCGGTTGTTCGGCATCACGGTCAAGTCAGCGGATGGGAAAGCTCCCATTTGGAACAAGGATGTTCGATACTTCGAGGTCTTCAATGAAGAGGGCCAGCAGATTGCGGCGTTCTATTTGGACCCGTATTCAAGACCCGAAAACAAGCGAGGTGGTGCTTGGATGGACGATTGCGTGGCCCGCGATGTTTCGTCCAGTGAAAAGCGACTGCCGGTTGCACACTTGATTTGCAACGGTACGCCTCCTGTCGGTGATACGCCATCGCTCATGACGTTTCGTGAAGTTGAAACGCTGTTCCACGAGTTTGGACACGGATTGCAGCACATGCTGACGACCGTGGACTTGCGTGACGCGTCGGGCATTAATGGCGTCGAGTGGGATGCGGTCGAGTTACCAAGTCAATTTATGGAAAACTGGTGTTACCACCGCCCAACGTTGTTAGGCATGGCAATCCACTTCGAAACCGGAGAAGTGTTGCCGGACGAGCTGTTCGAAAAGATCTGTAAAGCGAGAACGTACCGCGCGGCGTCCGGCATGCTGCGACAACTTCAGTTTGGAATGACAGACATTGCGTTGCATTCCGACTTTGATCCGAATGGCGATCAGACGGTGTTCGATATTCACACCGACATCGCCAAGAAGACTTCGCCAATGCCTCCGCTACCGGAAAACAGGTTCCTGTGCGCGTTTTCTCACATCTTTGCGGGAGGATATGCGGCAGGGTACTACAGCTACAAATGGGCCGAAGTGCTTAGTGCCGATGCCTTCGCCGCGTTCGAAGATGCTGGATTGGATAACGAATCGGCGGTCGCAGAAACTGGACGCAAGTTCCGAGATACGGTGCTTGCCGAAGGTGGCAGTCGACACCCCATGGATATCTATCGCGACTTCCGTGGTCGTGAACCAAGCACCGAAGCGCTGCTACGCCACAATGGTCTGGCGGGCTAAGCGGCCGGTTCTTGTCTGCCACTAGGTGACCTCAAGGACTGGATCACCCAAGACGTCGAATTTGGGTTCAACGCCTAAACCGGGTGCAACGGATGCAGCCAAGCGTCCGTTGTTCCTTTTGGGTGCGCCATCGGCGAAATCCACCGTTACGTAGCTATTGAAATCCGTCGATGTGAACAGATAGTCGGTCGGGCAACTATGAGCCAAGTGGCTGATGGCTGCTGTAACGATGTCACCGCCCCAGCTGTCTTCTAGCGTCATTGCGATTCCTAGTGAAACGCACAAGTCACGTGCTTGTCTGGCTTTTGTCAGTCCGCCAAACTTGCTGATCTTGATGTTGACGACATCCATGGCCAGGTCAGCGTTGCCACGCATCAGTACGTCCAGCCCGTTGATGGATTCGTCCATTACGAACGGATGGTCGGTGCGCCGACGGATGGCAAGGCACTCTTCGTAACTGTCACACGGCTGCTCGATGTATACGTCCAGGTCCCGTACGGCTCGCACGACTCGAGCTGCCTCGTGCATCAGCCATCCAGTATTCGCGTCGCAGACCAATTTGTCGGATGGCTCCAGGATGTCGCGAACGGCTCGAATGCGTTCGATGTCTGTGTTAGGGTCGCCGCCAACCTTCAATTGAAAGCGGCGGTAGCCTTCATCGCGGTAGCCGGCGACCTTCGCAGCCATCGCATCGGGCTCTTCTTGGCTGATAGCGCGATACAAGACAAAGTCGTCTCCGTAGCGTCCACCAAGCAGCGTACAAACGGGCTGTCCGGCGACCTTGCCGAGTAGATCCCAGCAAGCCATGTCGATGCCAGATTTTACGTAGGCATGGCCTCGCATGGCCGCGTCCATTCGCTGATTGAGGGATCCAAGATGCAAGGGATTCCATCCAATGAGGTGCTGGCCCAATTCTTTGATTCCTGCACGAACCCCTGCCGCGTAGGCCGGTAGGTAAAACGGGCCCAGAGGACACACCTCGCCGTATCCGACCTGGCCATCGTCGGTTTCAACCGCCAATACGGTGCTGTCAAAAACGTCGATCGACTTTCCGCCCGACCACTTGTAACTACCCTCATGAAGTGGAAGATCAACCTGATATGCACGAATGCGTGAGATTTTCATGGATGGCTAGTCTGCAGGAAGGAAAATGGATGGCACGGTTGAATGTCGAAAACTGATGCAGACTCCGTAACGTCGAGGTTCTGTGCGACACGGAGTATGACAGCAGGCCGTCATGATACAGATTTTGGCTCTACGTGCCGACGAGTAACTGGTAAGGTCGCCAAACCTGCGTCAGGCCTATTTGAAAGCGGATCGGAATAACAATGGCTGAAACTTGTCCCATTTGTGAAGGCACGGAACATAAGCGTGTCTTTACCGAACGGCAACACGATTTATTGACGTGCCAAACGTGCGACTTGTTTTTCATCAGTCCGTACCCGCGCGTGACCGAACAGTACTCAACCGTCGAGGAGTACGACTACGATGAACTTGAGATTCTCAACGCTCAAAAGCACTATCGCTCCGCTCAGCTCTTTTACGATCAATACTTCGATCGCATCGCAGCGGAAGTTGGTGATGCCAAGTCGTTTCTGGATGTTGGCTGTGGTACGGGCTGTCTGTTGGAGCGACTTTCGTCCATCAGCGCCCTGCATCGTGAAGGCATCGAGCTGAATTCGGCTCGAGCGGAATTCGCCCGAAAGCAAGCCGGCTGCACGGTTCACTCGGTCCCGATCGAAAAGTTCGAACCAGCAGAACGCTTCGACTGCATTTCATTGATCAATGTTTTTTCTCATGTCCCCGACATCGGTCAGTTGTTCGTTTCGCTAAAACGAGTCCTCGCGCCGAATGGTAAGCTGATCCTGAAAGTTGGCGAGCTGTCCCCCAACATTCGCAAGGAGGCCACCTACGATTGGCAGATACCCGATCATCTGCAATTTATGGGGCTGGGCACGATCGAATACTTGGCGAAGAAGTATCAGTTCCGCATCGAACGGCACGATCGAATTCAGCAAGCGGATGAACTGTTTGCTAAAGAGCGGTGGTTGGCTCCTGGCCGCAGCGTGCTGCGGAATATGTTGAAGCTCGGTGTTGTCTATACGCCTTTTGCGCTTGGCTACCTAAAGAGCCGCTACAGCAAGAAGCACCATGACACGCTGTTCTCTTCGCTGATGGTGCTTCGACCGGAATCGTAGCGGCTACTCTTTCAGCTTCTGACGCAGTCGCGGGATGATCGACTTCGGGATAAACCGTGACAGTTCGTCATCCGAAGCCAGCGGTGTGATTTGCTTGATGAGCGAACTGGAGACGTGCGCGAAGCGTTGATCGGCCATCAGGAAGATAGTTTCGATATCCGGGTCAAGCTCACGATTCGCGAGCATCATCGTGATCTCGCCAGCCATGTCTGTGAGCGGCCGAATCCCTCGAATCATCACGCGGGCACCGACTTCGCGAACGAAGTTAACCGCTAGTCCCTCGAACGCATGCACTTCGACATTGGGAAGATGACTCGCAGCGGCCGCGACAAGTTCTTCGCGTTCTTGAGTCGAGAAAAGCCCCCTTTTGTCGGCATTGATCCCGATCCCAACTACCAAGCGATCCACAAGCCGGCTGCTGCGTTCGATCACATTGAGGTGACCGAGGGTGATGGGATCGAATGAGCCCGTGTATACGGCGACTCGCGTGCGAGGTTGCGATTCGTTCTCGGCCATGGTGTTAGCCTCCGGCGGACAGGCATTCGATCAACTGATCGACTTCCGCTTCATTGTTGTAGGCATGGGGACTGATTCGCAAGCAGCCGTTGCGAAAGCTCAGCACAATTCCGTGGTCGAGGCACTGCTTTCGGACCGCGTTCAAGTCACGATCCTGCAGTTGGAAGGACACGATCCCGGACTGATGGCCAGGTTCACGGATATTCAGGACATCGGCTCCGATTGTTCGAAGCCTTTCACATGCGTAGTCGGTAATCTCAATGATCCTGGTCGCAATTTTCGAGTCACGAGAGGTGAGGCCAACCTGCTCAAGTAATTTCAAGCTGCGATTGAGAGCCATGAAGCCGACGGCATTCATGGTGCCACCTTCATAGCGTGCCGCTGCAGGCTTCAAATCCAACTTAATCTTGGAGAAGTCAAAGCAATGCACAACGCTGTACCAACCGACGCCGATGGGACGCAACAAGTCCAGATGTTGTTTGCGAACGTAGAAAATGCCGGCGCCTTCGGGGCCGAGCATCCATTTGTGACCGTCGGCTGCTAGAAAGTCGATCGGGACGTCTCGTACGTTTAGCGGAAACACACCCACGCCTTGTATTGCATCCAAAAAGAACAGGGCACCACGCGCGTGCACGGCATCGACAAACTTAGCCAAGTCAATGCGGAAGCCGGATGCGAATCCAATCCAGCTGCAGGAGACGATGCGAGTACGGTCGTCGCAGGCGTTCAGGATTCGATCCAGATCTACTCGCCCGTTTTCTACCTCGACCATGCGGGTTTCGACGCCGCGTTCCTTAAGGTGCATCCACGGGTACAGATTCGAGGGAAACTCGTTGGCCAGCGTGACAATGTTGTCTCCGGGTTTCCACGGCATGCCTTCAGCAACTAGGGAAATGCCGGCCGTCGTGTTGGGGACCAAGGCGATTTCGTCAGGGTCCGCGCCGATCAGTCTGGCACTGGTTGTCCGCGTTTCGTTAACCGACCTATTCCAATCTGGCCAAACGGTATCCCCCTCGTTTGTGGCTTCGGTGCACCACTGCGAGATGACATCGGCCGAAGGTTGAGGCAGCGGCCCGACGGCTGCGTGGTCAAAGTAGGCCCACTTTTTCGTGATTGGCATCAACTCACGAAAGGCACTGATTTCTAGACTGCCATTGGAAGACGGTTGGGTTTGTTCAGCCACTGATTCAGGGTCGGACAAGGGCTTTACCTCGGGCTAGCACCAGCACGCGCAAACGGCGTTCACATCGTTTATCAAATCGGCGAATTCCTTCAGAAAATGAGTCATTAGGAATTCGGTTTGTTTCGCTCAGCCCCTGTTTGCTAAGTTGAAACAGAGGGAATCGGGGAAAGCTTGACCCAACGGCTATCGTTCGATTTTTGCCAAATTATACTGGGCATGAGAAGAGCAAACGAACAGTTGATATGAATCAAATCATCCGAGGAACGGGGCCGATGGCGAGAGGGTTGACGATTGCGGCGATTGCGATTGCGGTCCTGATGCTAGTGCTTTTTGGACTGGATTTGGCTATCGGCATGCCATTCGGGACAGAGAGCATGCTGCTAGATATTTGCTTCCTAGTCTGCGGATTGGGACTTGGCCTGCTAGGTATCTCCGTCTGGCGGGAACTCGAGTAATTGCCAGTTAGCGGTGGCGACAAACTCTTTGCGGCGCCATCCATCTGTACCGCTCAGCTAGTGTTAGCTTGCTGCACTTGGTTCACGCAAGAATCTCACGCACCACGGAACCGTGGACATCCGTTAATCGGAAGTCTCGACCTTGATATCGGTAGGTCAGCCTCTCGTGGTCAAAGCCCAACAGATGCAGGATCGTGGCCTGCAAATCGTGGACATGGACCGGGTCCTGCGTGATCTTGAAGCCCAGTTCGTCCGTTTGGCCGTGATTCACGCCGGGCTTAACGCCGCCACCCGCCATGAACATGGTGTAGCAATCCGGATAGTGGTCGCGGCCCAGGATGTTACCT
>CAYQMZ010000562.1:3582-5662 GCA_964418725.1 uncultured Pirellulaceae bacterium | reverse complement strand
CGTTGCAACTTTTCGGACAGAGAGTCGACGGCTGCGGTGGTGTCGATCGAGTTCTTTTCCAGGAAGGGCTGCATTGCGACCGAGTTCTTTTTGGATGCGGCTGCGGTCGCGTTTTTACAGGCCACTACTGCCTCTTCGAGAGGGGCCGACGTGTCGGGCAGAACGGATTCGGGGTCGAATTGATCCAGAGATCCGATGCCTTCGCAGACAGGGCAGGCTCCGTACGGACTGTTGAAGCTGAACGTCCGCGGTTGAATCTCCTCGTAGCTAATGTCGCAGTTCGGGCAGGCGTGCTGCGTGCTGAACAACTGGTCTTTCCAGCTGCTGTTGGACGGATTCTTCTCTTCGTCTTCGGGCGTTAGATAAAGAATCTCCGCCAAGCCACCGGAGTGCTGGATGGCCAATGCGACGGAGTCAGCGATCCTGCTTCGGATCCCTTCGCGAACGATGACGCGGTCAACAACGGCGTCAATGTTATGTGATTTCTTTGCTGCAAGTTCCGGAATGCTGTCTAGGTCCAATACGCTGCCGTTGACCCGAGCTCGGACAAGGCCTGCCTTGCGAATCCTGGCAAAGACATCCTTGTGCGTTCCACGCTGGCCTCGAACCATCGGGGCCAGAATCATCGTCTTGGTCCCTTCCGGCAAGTCCATGATGCGCTCATGGATTTGCTCGGGGGTTTGCTGCTGGACTTCTTCACCACACTGAAAGCAATGGACGTTCCCAAGGCGTGCCATCAGCAGCCGAAGGTGATCATAGATTTCTGTCGATGTCGCGACAGTGCTGCGGCGTCCTTGCTGTCCGGGGCGTTGGTCAATGCAGATCGTGGGTGGCAGGCCATCGATCAGGTCGACATCCGGTCGCTGCAGCTGATGCAGGAACTGGCGCGCGTAAACGGAAAGGCTCTCGATGTACTGACGCTGCCCTTCGGCGTAGAGCGTGTCGAATGCAAGCGAGCTCTTGCCGGATCCACTTGGCCCGGTGATTACCACCAGTTGATCTCGGGGAATGTCCAGGTCCACGTCTTTTAGGTTGTGGACGCGAGCTCCGCGAATTCGAATAACGGCCGGCTTCTGAGCTGTTGCTTGCGACGGCTGATCGTCGGGAGAATCCGGTTCAGCTCGCACCTTTTTGCTGCTTTGCTTGCCCTTTGCCATGCCCGCCCCTTGCCCACGAAAAACGCTACGACGATTCTCGTTACGGTAATTGACCCCAGCGTCGACGGCAAGGCACATCGAGCTTTCGGGGCCGCCGTGGTGACGGTTATTCGCACAGATTGGTATAATCTCGAAACACGGTGGTTGCCGTGGTTTTAGAGGACGCCTGAGGTTGTCACTCAGAATCCAGGACGTCTGGAACGAAGCTGTCGAACCAAGTGAATCAAACAGTGCAAGACGCGAACGCCGATGCTGATGCGGGCCGGATGCAAAAGAAGGCCAAGCGGCCTATGAACCCGTTCTACGTGATGCTGTTACTTGCAGGGATCGCTTTCGCGATAACCGCGTGTGCGTACGGCGTGATGACGGTTCGGCAATTGAACGCCAGTCGGACGGCGGGGTATGGCTTCGAGACGAGCGATTCGTCGCAGCCTGCCGACTTTAATGCGTTGGTTGATCAATATGGTCCAAAGGCGATGATCATCGAAATCATCGTGTTGGGAATCGGCACAGCGGGAGCGATTGCCTATGACCAGCGACTGGATCGACTAGCGGGCGAAGCTGCAGCGGATACCTAACACGATGGCTAACGAGAATGGCGTCAGGACCGTTGCCTGTTGGCAGATAGCTGTTTGCTGCGTGATTTGCGGCATCGTCGGGACGTACTTGGCGGCCACTCTGATTTGGGTTGGGGCGTTGCTTGCTGAGAGCACGGCGGCCACACAGCCTCGATTCTGGCGAAAGGCATTGCTGACGTTGCCGCTGCGAACGACCGTGCACACAGCCTCCTCAATTCTAGTTTCCGGTGCGTTGACGACCCTGGCGTTTGGGCTAAGTCTGGGGTGGTTGGTCGAAGGTTGGCAGCGGAGATTCGCGTTTGGGCTCACCTTTGGCGGCGTGTGCTGGTTTCTACGGGTATTGGC
>CAYQMZ010000562.1:0-3572 GCA_964418725.1 uncultured Pirellulaceae bacterium | reverse complement strand
TGATGCGGTCGTCAGTGTTCGATCTGATTTGTCTTTTGGTATTTGGTATGTTTGCAGCGAGTATCGCTGGGTTCTGGACGCGACCGGTCCAGCGTCCTCACTAGATTGAATACTCGCATCGTTCACAAGGAGAATGGGCATGAAAGTAAATCATCACACCGACATTGAATTGAAGCCCGTCGAGATGGAAGGCGCAGCGAACACGAAGGTCCGGCAGTTGATCGGCGCGAATGTGTCGGCCGCCAATTTTGCGATGCGGATGTTCGAGATTGATCCCGGCGGGCATACACCGCGGCATCAGCACGATTACGAGCACGAGATCTACGTGCTGGAGGGCGAAGGCGTCGTCATGGAGGGCGATCAACAGCACGCCCTAAAGCCCGGCGACGTCGTGTATGTGCATCCCAATGATGTGCACCAATTTCGGAATAGTGGCGACACGCCTATGAAAATGTTGTGCCTTATCCCGAACTCGGCCACCGGGAAAGAGATCAAGGTTGTGCCCGAATGCGGTGTCGAATCGCCGTAGCCGAACCTGCTGGCGAATAGCTATCGGCAAACTGCTTTGCTGGCTGTTCGTCAGCCAGTTGTCGCGTTTGGTAATAGTCAGCGACGTGCCTCGTGCTACTGTTGATTGCCACCGGAGGGATGAGCCATGAGTGTCGAGAAGGAAATTGAAGAGCTACGCGATCAGATCCGACGTCACGATCGACTCTATTACGTCGAAGCCAAGCCGGAAGTCAGCGACCTTGAATACGACAAGTTGCTTCAGCAACTGAAGAAGCTGGAAACCGCAAATCCAGATCTGGTCACTGCCGACAGTCCCACGCAGCGAATCGGTGACCAGCCTGTTGCTCATTTGGAATCCGTCACGCATCGCGTTCCGATGCTGTCAATCGACAATACCTACAACATCGAGGATCTGACGGAATACTACGCGCGCACCAAGAAACTCTTGGGCGATGAAGAGGACATCGAATGGGTCGTCGAGTTGAAGATCGACGGCGCCGCGGCTTCGGTTTTTTATGAGGATGGACTGCTTTCGCTTGGGGTTACGCGTGGCAACGGCAAGATCGGTGACAACGTAACCCACAACATTCGGACGATTCCCGATTTGCCACTCAAGCTAAGCGGCAAGAAATTCCCAAAAGTGCTTGAACTGCGTGGCGAGGTCTACATCACCAATTCAGATTTGGCCGATCTGAATCAGCAGCTTGTGGCAGCAGGTCAATCGCCATACGCGAACCCACGAAACACGGCGGCGGGCGCGTTGCGCCTGCAAAGTGCCAAGCAGTGTGCCGCACGTCGTTTGCGAATGTTCTGTCATGGGATCGGGTATCAGGAAGGTCTGACGGCAAAGAACAATGCCGAGTTCTTGGACCAGATTCGAGATTTCGGACTGCCCGCAACGCCCCACTATCGGTGTTGCAAAACTTTCGAAGAGGCGGTGGAGCATTGTGATGCGTTGAGTGAATTGGTGCCGCAACTTGATTTCGAAGTGGACGGTATCGTATTGAAAGTGAATGACTTCGCTCAGCGTGAACGTCTCGGCAACACATCCAAGAGTCCGCGTTGGTTGGTGGCGTACAAGGTGGAAAAGTATGAGGCCATTACTCAGCTGAATGACATCGAAGTCAACATTGGAAAGACAGGCGCCGTGACGCCGGTCGCCATTCTGGAGCCCGTTCAGTTGGCAGGTACGACGGTCAGTCGCGCCAGTTTGCATAACGCCGACGAGATTGAACGCAAAGACATTCGCATCGGCGACACCGTGGTTGTGGAGAAAGCTGGCAAGATCATTCCGCATATCGTGCGCGTCGAGAAGCAGGAGCGGAAGTCGAAGCTGGCAAAGTTCAAGTTTCCTACGTCTTGCCCTGAGTGTTCTACGAAGTTGATCAAGGACGAGGGCGGGGTCTATGTCCGCTGTCCCAGCAACATTTGTCCAGCGAAGGTCCGCGAACGAATACGCTATTACGCGACGCGAAACGCGATGGATATCGATGGCTTAGGAGATAAGATCGTCGCGCAGTTGGTCGACGCGGGGCTGGTCTCCGACTATGCAGATCTGTATCACCTCACTGAGGAAAAGATCACGGCCTTGGAACGACTGGGGTCTTCAACGGCGAACAGCTTGCTTGCCGGTATCGAAGAAAGTAAGTCACGAGGGCTGGGGCGTCTGCTAAACGCACTTTCGATTCGCCATGTTGGGCAGCGCGTGGCTGTTATCCTGGCGACCGAATTCCAAACGATGGAAAATCTGGAGGCCGCCACCGTTGAAGAATTGAATGAAGTCGAAGAGGTGGGACAAATCATCGCAGAAAGCGTCCACGAGTATCTTCACGGCGAGTTTGGTTCGAAGATCGTCGCTCGATTGAAGGAGGTGGGGGTCAACATGCAGTCGACGATTCCGCGTCCGTCGAAAGATGCAGGCGGTGTTCTGTCTGGGAAGACGCTTGTGGTGACGGGGACGTTGAAGAATTTCAAACGCGACGAAATCAAGAAGCTGATCGAAGAACTGGGCGGACGTGCGTCGTCGTCGATCTCAAAGAAAACCGACTTTCTAGTTGCGGGCGAGAAAGCCGGCAGCAAACTGGCCAAAGCGGAGAAGCTTGGTGTCAAAGTGCTATCTGAGGACGAGTTTGCAAAGCTCATCGACGATGCCTAGTTGTCGTTTCGGATCAGGTCATTGGGACATCTACCGACCGTCCGTTGTCTGACGCGTCCAGGCTTAGCAAGAACGGGACAGAGCGTTTCGCCCACTCGGAGGGTGATGGGTAAGACGACGCCATGTCGCCGAAGCAGCTGTCCAGCATATCTGTGTGAATGATTCCCGGATTGAAGGCGACGCAGGCCAAGCCTCGTGGAAGTTCCTGAGCTAGTCCTCGCGATAGCCCTTCAATCGCCCATTTTGATGCACAGTACGGGACAACTTCGGGTGAAGTCGAACGGCCCCATCCTGAACTGAAGTTTACGATTACGCCAGATTGGTTCTCGGACATCGCGGGTGTGAATGCTTTGATCACGTGAAACGTACCGTTGATGTTGACGTTCATCATTGCGTCAAACTCCTGCGGGTGGATGTCCCACAGAAGCTCGCTGCGATTAATTGATGCTGCGTTGTTGATAACCAAATCGGGAGCACCGGACTTCAGCACGGATTTCGCCCACTTGGCCACCTGTTCAAAGTCCGACACGTCGACCGTATCCAGTTCGTGTGGCCCGCTCAGTTCTCCGCGAATCTGTTCGATTCGTTCTGTATTGGTGCCGCAACCGAACACGGTGTGCCCAGCATCGGCAAAACCATCTAACATCGCGCGACCAAGGCCGCGAGTCACGCCTGTGAGTACGATTCGTTTAGAGGAAGGCATGGCGAAAAATCTCCTGCGTAATCTTCTGCTTCGCGGAGTGACAAATCGGCTCCTCGCTCAGAAGTCGGGAGCATATCACATTCGTCTGTGATTGGTTATTGGTGGGCAACCAGACGTCAGATGTGTGACCTCGTTTCGGGAAAGTTAGCGACCTTGTCATTACCCACAAGTACGTCGATTGATCGCTTCCTCACTTCACCCTCC
>CAYQMZ010000561.1:2785-5689 GCA_964418725.1 uncultured Pirellulaceae bacterium | reverse complement strand
GTTGTCGGTCGTAAAGATGAAAATCGTATTGTCCGCCAAGCCTTCCGTATTCAAAAAGGCACGTAACTTTCCAACGTTGTGATCGATATTTGAAATCATGCCAAAGAAGTTTCGTACACCGACATTGGGAACACTACCTTCATACGGTTCACTGAATTCCTCAGGTGAGTGCATTGGCCCGTGCGGCGCGTTGGTTGCGATGTAGGCCAGAAAAGGTCGGTTCGCTGCTTTCGACTTTCGAATGAACTTTGTGGCATAGTCGAAGAACACATCCGTGCAAAATCCCTCGACAGGTTCCGGCGTTCCGTTGTGCCAGTACGCACCATCGAAGTAGGCATTGTCCCAATAGTCAGGCGTTTGCCCCACGCCACCGCCGCCATGACGCATGACTTCCGTGTAACCACGATCTTCAGGCCGGAACGGATAGTTGTCCCCCAGATGCCACTTCCCAAACATGCCTGTCGCGTAGCCGGCGTCCTTGAAAATCTGCCCCATCGTCACTTCGTTCTGACGAAGCATGGAACGTCCCATGATCGTGTGCCAAACCCCGGTTCGGTTGGTCCAATGGCCGGTCAAAAAGGCACTGCGTGTTGGTGAGCACGTCGGAGAAACGTGGTAGTCAGTCAATCGCAACGCCTGGGCGTGCAAGGCATCAATATTGGGCGTCTTTAGAATCGGATTGCCATGACACGAGAGATCGCCGTAACCCTGATCATCAGTCATGACGATCACAACGTTGGGTTGCTTCGCAAAAACGTTCGACGTCGCGAGCAACAGAAAAGCGACTACAAAACAGAGCCGGCTCATGGTGGACTCCATGGTTATTTCCAAAGGCGTAAACTAGATGTCAGTGTGTGGCGATCATTGTAAACGTTGCACGCGTGGATGTCCCTTCCCTGCGTAAGGGGACAAAACAAGATTTCGCGGACCAAGTTTACGCAACGAGAATCGAGCCGCCAGATGCTCCAGTACATCTTCGTCTACGGAACGCTAAAGACAGGACAACTACGAGAGGACTGTTGGCCTCACAGTCCGCTCGAGATCGAACCAGCGACGGTTCTTGGGCAACTTTACGACTTGGGATCCTATCCGGCGTTACTGCCGGGTGACGATGTTGTCGAGGGGGAAGCCTGGAGGCTGGCCGAGTCAGATATACCAGACACTCTGCGTGTGCTAGACGAAATCGAAGGCTACCACGACTCACCTCAAGACTTGTACAAACGCGTCACCATTGAATGCGATTTGATTGGCGACAGCCATGAGGGCAGCGAGTCCTGCGTCAAAGCCTATACCTACCATTTCTCAACAACCCTAGATGCAGCCCACCGCATCTTGCCCGGTGACGACGGACGCTGTCGCTGGCCATCAACTTAGCTTTGCGTCGACGCTGAATCGTGTGCAGGGCAACTCGACGCGAGCTTCAAAGTAAGCACAGGAAGCGAGACCCCGGCGACTGAGCAGTCTACCCGGTTGAGTAAGAAACCACGCTACGAAGTTAACGCGTCGCATTCCTGGTTGGCTGCGATTTGCGATTCAGGCTGAGACTAGCCAAGGCATGTGAGTAGCGAGCATGTACGTTCGAAATGACCTGTCGAAAGTCTTTCCGCACCTTGGGCTGCAAGCCTTCCAGTCGGTCGACCATGTTGTTCATGCCTTCGCCGTTGTTCTCGGAAGCTCGCGACATCTTCTCAATGAATCGCATCGACTCAGTGAAGTTGATATCAGCCGATTTCCCAAGCAGTGGGTGCAGCGTCTTGGCAAAGATGTCGAGGCCCAGGTGATCAACCTGCAGGAAGACGTCCAACATGTTGTTGATTTGATAGCCCGCGCCATCGGACGCGGCACTCGTGCGTAGCACCAACACGCAACGGCCTGTCAGCGGTTTGCGAAACAGTGGCCCATCGTAGGAACCTTCGCACAGCAGCACGTGCGTATTGGCGTCCCCGTAGATCAGTTCCATGTTGGTAACGGTACCCACACCATCATCGCACTTCAAAACGTAGGGCGCGGTCCGCTGTGCGCTGACCTGCGTGATGCCCATCAGTTGCCAGATACTGACGATAACTTCAGGGTTGCGTATGGAGAAACGATGCAATTCCGGATCGCAACGTATGTTCGTCACGGGCATGCGACGAAACATGGTCGGTTTGCGAACAACGGAGGCGATTCGTTGCTGGGCGGCCTGACTCAGATTCCGAAAGGGTATGCCGCGAACGGCATCCTCGCGTGCGGCACGCGACGTCGTGGCCTTTGTAAAGGAATACACCTTCTGGCCATGCACCAACGAAACCGAACTGATCAAGATGGCTACCGTGGCAGCAACGCGAGCAGCACAACTTCGATAACACCAAATCGCGCCGCAATGCATCATGAACCTGTCTCACCTGAAGTTAGCGCACGGCGCTATTTCAACCTACGAGCTAAGCTCGAACGGTACTTCTGGTTTTTCGGATCAAGAGGGCACGCAGCGTAAGTGTTTTTCCAACATCAGCGCGTGTGCTAGCTCGGCTAACGACAACAAGGCGCGGAGTCGACGCAGCAAAACCACGCCAGCTCCTCCTATTTGACATAACGGCCCAATCGCAAAGCCGGGCCATCAACACCCGCCATGCAATGCCTTGCCCGGTGAGCCTTGGTTAGCGAGAAAGCAACCTGCAAACAAGATTCCTGCCGAGCTCACGCCTACAGCAGATTAGCGAGCCAGTTTGACAGCTTTGAATGCGATCACGTGCGACTTGTTCAAGTCGGACAGCAATCCGACCTCACCCAGCAAACCAACACGTGCGTTTACGAGATGATCAAGTGAGCTACCGTCGCCGGTGGAAACGAAACGCGTGATCTGGCCGCTTTTGTCCGTCAAAGCGTATCGTGGCATTCCATTGCGGCGTGAATGTACCTTGATCA
>CAYQMZ010000561.1:0-2775 GCA_964418725.1 uncultured Pirellulaceae bacterium | reverse complement strand
GTCCAACGCCGAGGCCGGTTGCAGCTTCGGTGTTTGTTGAACAGCCACTGCCGCAGATCGAGTCGACTTCACACGTCGAGGCATCGCAGGTGCCTGCGGTGCTTGCGGCAATGCCTTGGGTGAACGATCAAGCGTACCGGACGTCAGCATCACACTGCTTGGCAGTCGTCGCGGTTCCTTTGCGGAAATCTTGCGTCCGCTACCAACGATCTCGGCACTCTTTGCTAGGTCTGCAGCCGTATAGCTTGCTAACTCAACTTCCGCAGCTGCAGCCCGACGCGTAGACAGCGCGATTTTTTCACTTTCAACTTCTCGCAACTTTCGTTGCTGCAAGCTTTGAAACTCACCAATCTTCGTTTTCAACTGATGAGCCAATTCAAGCTGATCTCGATTTCGAGCTGACTGACTCAATAGAGTCGCCTGGTGAGAAATCTGTCCCAATCGCCAGTCTCTGACATCACCCAGAACAGAACGAGACAACAAAATGTTCAAGGCTTGGTAGGCGTCCTCGAACGACCTTGGTTCCGGGGCAGCCAACGGGTTCGTTGGATCCGTGACGGCTTCCAACGTAACTGCATTGATGTGTGTTGTCGCGCCTGCTGTGACAGCCGCTGGACGCCTGGCCGCCGACTTCTTGGCTGCTGGCTGGCGTTGAGAACCAGCGAGCATTGTGGTCGATACATTTGTTTTCGACGACAGTGGCGCGGTTGTGATCGGTGCGTAGTCCGATATTGGCACACTCTTCACGACGCCAAGTTCCGCAGGCACCGAATGGTTGACTTGCCTCACACGTTGATCAACCGGCTTAGTCTCCCAACCGGAATTCTTTGAGGTCGCAACTTCGGCCACTGTTTTTGGTGCCGACGACCTCGTCGAAGCGCGAAACTCGTTCGCTTGAATTGCCTGCGTTGGAATGGATTGCTGGGTAGTCGATTTCGCAACAGAGGCCGCGATTCCGGCTTGCTGAATCTTCGTTGTCGGAATCGACTCAGCTACGGGTTGCTCAAGACTGAGAGCTGTAGCGTTGGGCTTTGGTGTGATGCCACGGGTCTCGTCGGATCCTGGCAATGCGAATGTCTTGATGGCCTCAGCGATCACATTGGGCTCGCCGGCGTGCTTGTCCAATCGTGCCACCATCTCTTGATGGATCCAACGGAATTCGCCTGATGGCGGAGCTATCTTGAACCATCGTTTCTCGACCCCGGTTTCGGCGTCTTTGAGCAGCTTGGTTCCTAGCAGCTCTAGCACTTCACCTTTCTCCAGTGAGATGTACTCGACATCGTGGATGTCGCTGAACCGAGATCCCACCCGCGTCTTTGCAGGCGTATTGATAACTCTCGCGCGGGTGCCGCTTTCAGTCAATTCAACGTGTTCGGCAGCCACCCAACTGAAACTGTCTTTGGGTGGGCGAATTGCCAACCACCCATCTTGGTCTGCGCGATAGACTTCGACTTGGTCACCCTTCTCCAGGCGATTGGTCGCATAAAAGTCAGCTTGCGGGCCAGCTTTGACATCGGTTTCGCTTTCCAAAACAACGGCGGTGTATGGAAAGGGCGAAGCTTCCACATCCTTTGCAGCGGCCAACTCGGAGCCAACTGATTGCAGGCTCGATGCCAGCAAGAAAGCCATACAGCACAACGCGGTGTAGCACTTAAGGGAGTAGTCGATTCGCATATCTCAATGTCCTCGCTGACGAAGCGGCTTGACGTGATATCGTTGCCAGAGCCTTCTTGTTCGCCTAACAATGCAAATGGTTTGCAAGTCTCGTCGCAGTGGCGATTGCTTGGCAGCAAAGGCTCTACGATTTCGACGTCCCAGATCAGAGATCCGACTGGATCAGCTAGAAATCATCCTGATCATGGTGCGGGGCTTTTAGTGCAATTCCCAACGGGGCTCAACGCCAATTCACCGATAGCATGCATGCGAGTTGTAGCTTTGGGGTCTGCTCGCACGCTCAACGATCCAATAAATCTCGAGCCAGATCTGAATTCGACATAACAAACGAGGGTTAGTCCGTTTCTAACGCGTGTCCGTTCCTTCGTTGCAGGCGATGATGCCACTATTACTGCAGGTCCGAATGGCATAGCCGATTTGGTTCTAACGCTCGTACCAATCGACCACGTATGCGAGAGAACGATTCGCATGAACGAGGCAATCCATAGTGGTGACAGACGGGACTTCTTCCGATTTCTTTCACAGACCAAGTTGGTGATGACCGAACCCATTGGAGCAGTTCCGAGGGCCGGAATTCGGGGAGCCAACAACTAACAGGGATCGCAGTGCGGCGACTTGAATGTCTCGTGTCCGAGCTGGCAACTGGCTGGCTTACGAACGATGGCTTCAAAGCATTCGTCGCGAGCTGCACGGACCGCAGCCCAATTGGAGAACTTCGGTGGCAGACGACATCAACGTATTGGCCTTGGTAAAGGGGAAAGAACGCTACATCTTTCTCTACGACGACACTAACCGCTCAAAGGCCTTACGAACACTCGGACGATATGCGTCGAACTCCGATTTGAGTTTCAGTTGGTACGACGCTGCTGTCTTGAGTCAGAAGATTCGGCGACAGCAACAGAAATCAGAAGAGCCAACCAGCTCACGATTTCAGCTTCCTCAGCTCACGGACGAACGACGCGACGATCTCGTGTAGACCGCTGCATGTGACGCAAGCTGACGAGCAACAGGAGCCTTCGGGCTCCTTTTTTTGTGCAATCACAAACATGATCGAGTCGCAGCAATGCAGTTAATGCGAGACAAGTGGTTCAGGCACCGGTA
>CAYQMZ010000560.1:0-5715 GCA_964418725.1 uncultured Pirellulaceae bacterium | reverse complement strand
TGTCCAACCTGGACGCGTTCGGCCTGATGATCTCGGGCGGAGCGGGAGACGATGACAGTTTCAACGGTGCTTGGTGGCAAGGTGCACGGAACTTCTTTGCGCTTGCCAATCGCGGACAGAACGCTGGGATGAGCGGAGCATTCGGGAACCGCGCACCAGGGCCAAGCACTCGTAGTCCTGGCGGAGCTGTTCCGTGGGTAGAGAACTGGGTGGGGCACAACAGCCTAGGCGTCGATCCATTTGCCAACGTGGTCGAAATTATTCCGGATCCAGATGACGACGCCAAATACGAAATGGTTCTTGTTCCAGAAGAAGATCGCATCGACCAAGTCAGTCCGTGGTTGCGATACGAATGGGTGCTGGAAGGTTTTGGAGATGCGGTCGAAGGTTTCGGGCTTGTATGTGCGACCGTCGATGAATTTGGTGATCCTTTGCTGGAAGACACGTCTTGCTTTGAATTGTGGGAAGAAGATGAATTCGATCCCGCGATTATCATGAGATCGACGACGTACGAGTTGAATTCACATGGCGATAGGCCTGGTTTTGATGGCGATGCAAATCTCTACGCTGGCTTTTCGACAGCGTGGACGGAGACGGGCAATCGTATCGAAGACGTTCAGATTGGCTACGACCAACCGTGCGACACCTCGGAAGACGGTGATGCATTGATTTGCTCTGGCATTAACGGCATCAACGTCGAAGGATTTCGAGAAAACCCTGCCGCTAACGGTGACGGGCTGATCTCGAAAGAGGAAGCGACCAACATCAAGCGAGTCGATGTCGACAACTTCGCGGTTACGAAGTACGACAACGGCGACTCGGAGGTTCTCTTCTCGGACGACTTCAGTGCCTATGAGCCTGGGGCTCCGATCGGTGGCGGATTGAACGCAGATCCACCGCATCTTTGGAATCCCAAATGGGCGGCGGGAAATCCCGGTCCCGATGGTGTCGAGAATTCCGGCGACGAAGATACATCGCAACAGTCACTATTCGTGCGTGA
This sequence comes from uncultured Pirellulaceae bacterium, assembly GCA_964418725.1. Lineage (GTDB taxonomy): Bacteria > Planctomycetota > Planctomycetia > Pirellulales > Pirellulaceae > CAYNJG01. The sequence goes on along the minus strand of CAYQMZ010000560.1, from coordinate 4,715 downwards.
CGGTGTGTTCGTTGAACCCGTGACATGCTCGATCCCTGAAGGTGGAATCCCTGGAGACCTAGATGGTGACGGTACCGTTGCCTTCGCCGACTTCCTTGCGTTGTCGACCAACTTCGGTCAAACAGATCAGCCCTATGAGAACGGCGACATCGATTGCGACGGCACCATTGCGTTCGCTGACTTCTTGACGATGTCATCGAACTTTGGGCAAACGGCAGCAGCAGCTTCCGTCCCTGAACCGAGCAGCGTCCTGATGCTGCTTTGCGGTCTGGCTGGCCTGACGGTTCGTCGACGCCGCTAGTCGCTTCGCCGCGATTCGATTCTTTACAACGAGCAACTGTCCGGGCGGTTGCTCGTTTTGTTTGCGCCCGTCTGAGTTTTCGGGGAGACTTGCGGAGGAGTAGTGGCCAGCTCTCTGTCTAAGCTTTCCCTGCTCACGCTGTTGCTCGACGCTCCTGGAGGCCAGCTAAGCACCGGGAGGGTGAACGCTGATTGCCCTTCGCTTACCGTCGTCGCGGGAATTTCACCGTTGGTAGAAAGAAACGCGTTGGAAAACTGGCTACGATAATGGCCTTACTTGACGACTGAGATTCCGGTTGAACCTAAGGAGTAAACGCAATGCCATTGCGACGTTCTCGACGAGGATTTTTGAAAGCGGCCAGTGCTACGGCAGCCTCGTTTACTATCTTGCAGGCTGGCTCTGCGCGAACTTACGCCGCCAATGAAAAGCTGGATATCGCTTGCATTGGCGCCGGAGGACGTGGGGCAATCAATATCCGCGATACTCAGTCTCAGAACGTTGTTGCATTGTGTGACGTTGACTTTCAACGCGTCGCTGACTCGTTCAAGAAGCATGAAGGACTGACGATTCCCGATGCGAAACGCTTCAAAGACTACCGCGTGATGTTGTCTGAGATGGAATCGAAGATTGATGCGGTGATCGTCTCAACGCCAGACCATCATCACTTCCACGCATCCATAGCCGCGATTCGGTTGGGCAAGCATCTCTATTGCGAGAAGCCGTTGACGCATTCCATCTGGGAAGCACGTGAGTTGACGAAGGCGGCGCGCGAAGCCGGTGTGGCTACTCAGATGGGAAACCAAGCCCAAGCGGATAAGGAAACTCGCATCGTCCAAGAATACGCAATGGACAATGCGATCGGACCGATTCGCGCAGCACACATTTGGACGGATCGACCCTCGCGAGGTCTGTTTGGCGAATACTGGCCACAGGGAGTTGCTCGCCCTACCGATACTCCGCCGATACCGAAGACATTGGACTGGGACTTGTGGATCGGTCCGGCGCCGATGCGACCCTACCATCCTGACTACGCACCGTTCAAATGGCGAGGCCGCTGGGACTTTGGCACCGGGGCACTGGGTGACATGGGGTGCCACTACTTCGATCCCGTCTTTCGTGTGTTGAAACTCAAGGCACCGACCAGTGTCGAAGCTGTCTCGACTCGTGTGAACGAAGAATGCTACCCGTTGGGTTCCGTTGTGACGTATCACTTTGCGGCACGCGGCGACATGCCACCTGTCATTGTGAAGTGGTATGACGGAGGATTGCGCCCGCCTCGACCGGAAGCTTTAAAGAACGGTAATCTGATGGGGGCCAACGGTGTTATGTTTGTCGGAGACGACGGAGTGTTGCTGTCGGATTGGGACGACTGGCGTCTGTTTCCTGAGGAAAAGTCGAAACGATATGGAAAGCCGCCCCGAGTTCTAGAGCGTTCACCTGGGCATCACGAAGAATGGATCCAAGCTTGCAAAGGTGGTCCAAAGGCGGGATCCAATTTCGATTGGGCAGGTCCACTGTCAGAAGCCGTCTTGCTGGGGAACGTCGCGCTGCGTGCTCAACTTCGAGAAGACCTGACTGAGAAAAAACTGCTTTGGAATTCGGAAAAGATGGAGTTCACAAACCATGCTGCGGCCAATCAGTTTTTGCGGCGCGAGTACCGAGCCGGTTGGCAAGTCTAGACAACGTCGTCGCAGGCACCTTGAAGATTGAGCCCAACGCACGGTCGCCTTGGCGTCGAAACTGCGTACGCGCCGTGAGGCATCGGATGCGGTTGCAGGAAACTGTCGCGAATCTTGCCGCCCCAAACGGCCGCCGGTCGGACTATAATTGTCCGAGATATCTTGGGAGTTCACGATGGTGAAAGATCGACGCGTTTTCTTAAAAGGGGTTGGTGCCAGTCTTGCGCTCCCCATGCTTGAGTCGTTGGCGTCGGCACAAGCGGTTGCAACCGCCGCTACCCAGTCCCAGGCAAAGCGACTCGTTTGTGTTGGAGTCTATCTTGGCTTTTACCAGAGTGATTTCTTTCCAAAGCAGACGGGAAGTGGTTACGAAATCTCACCAGTTCTTCAAAAGGTCGATAAGTTTCGCGACCAGATGACGATCTTTTCTGGTCTCGATCATCGTGGACGCAATGGCCACGAAGGTTGGCGCGCGTGGATGTCGGGCGATGCGACTGGTAGCGTGTCGATGGATCAACTGGTTGCAGATGCTGTGGGAAATCAGACGCGTTTCGCGTCGCTGCAACTTACCTGCGGGTCGCCTCCGGGAGCAGCCAAGCTTAGCTTCACAAAAGAAGGCGTACCGCTTCCGATGATTGGTCGACCGAGCGTCCTGTATCGGAAACTGTTTCAATCAGGCTCCGATAAGGCGCGGATGGAGTATCTGCTGAAGACGAACCGGAGCGTGCTGGACGGACTGGTGGACGAAGCCCGCTCGCTGGAACGCAATGTTACCAACAAAGATCGGCATAAGCTGGGCGAGTACTTCGCTTCTGTTCGCGATGTCGAAAAGAAGTTGCAGAAGCAACAGCTTTGGCTGGATAAGCCGACGCCTAAGGTTAAATACTCGCTGCCAGAGTTCGATCCAGTCTCGCCAGACGTTGCGTTAGAATGCGAGTCGATCATGTATGACCTGATGGCCCTTGCTTTGACGACTGATTCTACTCGGGTCATGACGTTCTTAATTCCGGGGTGGAGTCAAGTCTTTACGATCGAAGGGCGGAAGCTGAGTGCGGGATATCACGGGCTGTCACACCACGGCAATGATCCCGCCAAGATCGCGGAATACAATATGGTCGGTGCCGAACATGTTGGTCGGCTTGCAGGCTTCGTTGAAAAACTCAAGTCGAACCAAGATGCATTCGGTCGCCCGTTGCTGGATAGCACAACGATTGTCTACGGCAGTGGAATGGGGGATGCCAACACGCACGATAATACAAACTTGCCAATGCTGCTGGTGGGCGGCGGCTATCGACACGGTCAACATCATCGGATTGATCGCAAAGCTGCAAACACGCGGTTGTTGGGTGACCTGTACCTAACGTTAATGCAGCAGTTCGGTGTGAGAGCAGAACAATTCGCGGGGGCGAACTCCAACATGAATGAGTATCTGCTGTGATGGGAAATGACGTCCGATTGCTGATGCGAAACTTGCTCGTCTTGTGCGTGACTCTATTGTCCACTCGATGTTTGGCGGCCGAACCGCTTCCACAATACGTTGGTCAATTCCTTTCCCGGCACTGCGCTGAATGCCACATGGGCACTGAATCAGCGGGGGACGTGCAGCTCGATCTGCAACCCATACAGTGGTCCAGTGCGTCGTCGTTTTGGGAACGCGTACACGATGTCGTTCTTGATGAAGAGATGCCGCCTGCCGATGCAAAGCAACCGTCGGAGACGGAACGATCAAAGGTAGTCCGGTGGCTCCATCGTCAACTGACGAAGCATGCCCAGCCAGGTGGCACTGTGCTGCGGCGATTGAACCGCGAGGAATACCAAAATACGATTCGAGATCTATTCGACTACCCTGACTTTCAAGTTCCTGATGCGTTCCCGGCTGACGACAGTGAACATGGTTTCGACAACATTGGTGAGGGGCTGATTCTCTCTCCGCCTTTGCTGCAACAATATCTTGAACTGGCAACGCAGGTTGCCGACGAAATTTTGCCTCCCGACCGTGGCCCTACCGTTGCGCAGCCTCAGACATACGAGATTGGTGCCACGGGACTCGCGGAAAGCAGTCTGACTTCGATCGAAGGCGAACGGTTTCGAATTGTCTCATCAAAGAGTAATGCGCATACCGCCGGTTGGCCTGCTCGATTCGAGGCACGCCACAGTGGTGTCTATCGCTTGAAGGTCGACGCGACGACTTTTCAAACGGACAAGATGACAACTGCCAGGCAAGATGAACCATTTCGTCTTGTGGTTTACGCCAAGCCAAAGACGAAGCAGACGTACGATCCGTTCGAGAAGATCCGTAAGCTTGCCGAGTTTGACGTTAAGCCGGGACGTGAGCAGCCTGAGCAGTTTGAATGTGAAATCGAGCTGAACAAGGGGGAGTCCTTTGGGCTGCGATGGGAGAACGGGCCGTTCGATAGTCGCGATTTTTTGCTGAGGCGTCTGAAGAATGATCGCGCGATGCATGCTGCCATGTTGGCGTTGGGCAAAGATCCGCGTGGAATGTCGCAGGCGGACTACTATGACCAGACGACTCGCTTGATCGACAAGGGCGGTCTGGACCTGACCGACCCACGACTAGACGCCAAACTGAAGAAGCTTGGCTTCGGCGGAATTGGCCAACCCGACGGTCCGCAGCTGATGGTCAGCTGGTTTGTGCATGAGGAGTTCCGTCGCGCCGGGCCGGCTTTGGATGTGACGGATGTTTCTATCGAAGGTCCGCTTCGGCTGATTGAGGA
>CAYQMZ010000559.1:0-5734 GCA_964418725.1 uncultured Pirellulaceae bacterium | reverse complement strand
CGCTGCCTGCATCAACGCCTGCACAATGGGCGAATCACCGCTCGTTCGATAAAGGGTCTGCTTGATCGCCAAAACATTGGGATCCTTGGCCGCAGAGCGAATAAAATCCACGACGGGATAGAAGTCCTCGAACGGGTGATGCATCAAGATGTCGCGGCGTTTGATGGCTTCGAAGATGTTTTCGCGTTCTCGCCTCAGCCCCGGTGCCACTCGCGCGGTGCTTGGGTGATTTCGTAGATGGTCGTACTCAGGCAGCGTCGCCAAGGCCATCAGACACGTTAGATCGAGTGGGCCGGGAATTCGGTAGACTTCGCTGTAACCTCCGCCGTCGTATCGCGAACCGTCGCGGATGCCTTCTTGCTTGCGGATCGTCTGATAGATCTCTTCATCCGCGTTTTCGTCCAACTCAAGACGCACAGCGTCTGCCGACCGGCGTTGACGCAAGCGTTCTTCGATCATCTTCAACATATCGTCGGCCTCCTGATCCAGGAGATCGAGGTCACCGTCACGAGTCACGCGAAACGGTGAAGCATGTTCGACTTGGAAACCGCCGAACAACTCCGGAAGCTTTGCAATGACGATGTCTTCAAGCAGTACGAAAGTGGCCGAGTCATCATCAGATGCAACGACGAATCGCGGAAGCACCAGCGGCAACTGCACGACAGCGAAGAGCTGCTTTGGGCCAATGCCTTTCTTACGTCGCAAGTTCGCGGCGACGTACAACCCACGGTTGTGATATCGCGGGCGAGGATGGCTTGGATCCACCGCCATGGGCGTGATGACGGGAAAGATCGTTTCCGCAAAATAGTCGTTCAGCGTCTTCGAATTGGATACTTCGGCATACGGAACAATTCGAATTCCCTCGTTGGCGAGCTCCGGAACAATCGTATCCGAATAGCAGGCGTACTGTTCGGCGACTAGCTTACGAGTCTTCTTGGCGATCATCCTTAGCTGCGATAAGGAATTCAAACCATCGGGATTGAAGTCTTGGGGAGCTCCATCGCTGAACGCTTGCTCTCGCAGTCCCGCAACTCGGACCATGAAAAACTCGTCTAGGTTAGAGCTGAAAATGCTCAAAAACTTGACTCGCTCGAGGAGCGGCGTTTCAGGATTCTTTGCCTCCTCTAAAACACGCGAATTGAACTCTAACCAGCTCAATTCGCGGTTAATGAAGTACTGCTGTTTTCGAGGTGTATTCACTGCATCACCGAAGTATTTGGCCGTCTTCCAAGTGTACGACTTTCCTTGTCGTACGTGCTCTCCATTTTTGGCCGGTAGGGCCGAATGTTGATTCAATAGTGAACGTTCGGATTCCAAGGAATGTTCCAATTATATCGCATCGCTTCCGCCCCACGTCCGATGCTACGGTGATTTGCTTGGCTTTTGGGGATTGGAGCGCGCCGTTTCACATTCTTGATTGTCCCGGGTTGTATTGGCCAACATTGGACGTAGCCGCACAGTTCGACGATCGACGACCGTACAGCAGACACGCTACCGGCACAGCATTCCACCGACACGACATCGATTCCTATGCCTGGAATTCGCAACCGGCCACGGTTGATTGCATGTTTCTTCTGAAACGCGTCAAATTCGGGGCCCACTCCAAGAAACGCATTGAGTCCGCCGCGCCCTATCGACGAAAACATTGGTTTCCGGATACGGTAACGGTAGTCATGCAAGCCAATCCACCGCGGTGGTGCGATTCGTCATCTCTAGACCGGACTTCGAACACATGATCGTTACGATTGATGGCCCAGCCGGCGCCGGCAAATCCTCGATCGCTCGAGAACTTGCGTCGCGACTCGGTTTTGAATTCCTCGATACGGGGGCTATGTATCGAGCCGTCGCGTTTGCAGGTCTTGACGCAGGCGTTCCGCTAGACGACGCCCAAGCACTGGCAGAAATTGCAACAAGGATCGTCATTGAGTTCAAGGACGACCGAATTCTGCTGGACGGACGGGACATATCGGACGAGATTCGTACGCAACGGGTAACCGATCACGTCAAGTACGCCGCCTCTAATCCGCACATCCGTGAGCAACTGGTGCATCACCAACGCCGTATCGGCCAGTCGTGCGACAACCTGGTCACCGAAGGACGCGACCAAGGCACGATCGTGTTTCCCGATGCTGCATGCAAGATATTCCTGACGGCAACGGCCGAAGAACGAGCTCGGCGTCGGTACCGCCAGATGATCGCCAACGGCCAGAAGATCACCTTCGCCGAAGTACTCGAAAGCCAAAACCAACGTGACGCTGACGACACCGAGCGTGACGTCGCACCGCTGGCGAAAGCGGACGATGCGATCGAAGTCCTAACAGACGAAATGACCGTAGATCAGGTGCTCACGCATTTGGTTTGGGTCGTGGATTCCTGCAAGTAGCTGCGCAAGCCGACCGCTTCAGTCATCTCTCATCTGGCCACGCCGAATCCACCGGACAAGCCACCATCAAGAATTCAACCACGGTTTCTCAGCTAGAAAACCTCTCCTATGCTTCCAATCTACACCGCTAGCGATAGCCAGCAGGATTGCGTTGGCACTTTACAACCGACGCTGGATCTCCGAAAATCTTAGCTGCTTGGTGTGAAGCTCTCGTTGGTGCTCTTCAGATCATCGTATGGACTTTGCCAAAGCCAATATTGGAATTTGCGAGCAATCTCGCCGATGAAATTCGCAGCGGTTTGACGTCAGACATGGCGTCCAAATCGCTGTTTTGTTTTGACGGTCGCGAAACAGGAAAACGCCAGACATGAGCGACATGATACCCATGACCAAGGCGGGCTATGACAAGTTGAAAGCCCAAGTTGACGAAATGGAAAACGACGAGATGCCAAAGATTCTGAAGCGTCTCGCGGATGCCCGTGCTGAGGGTGACTTGAAGGAAAACGCCGAGTATCACGGCGCGCGTGAGTCGCAGGGAATGCTGCAAGCCAAGATCAACCAACTCAAATACAAGCTCTCGAAAGCCTCAATCGTTGACCCCTCGAAAATCGACCGCAGTAGCGTTGCGTTCGGAGCAAAGGTCACCGTTCTGGATGTGGACCTTGAAGAAGAAGAGGTCTACACGCTCGTTGGTGAAGGCGAAGAGGACTACAACGAGAACAAAATCAAGGTAACCGGACCAGTCGGTCAGGCGTTGGTGACGTTGTTGAGATCCCAGCTCCGAAGGGCGCCTACGAATTTAAGGTCTTGAAGATCGAATACGAAGACTAAATCGTTTCAACGGTCTCATACAATCGCGTCTGCCGCGGCAAAACCGTGGCAGATGATTTGGGCTACAAGCACTCGGTCGGTGTGTGTTCCGTTTGTGCATGTCGCGTTTGCCCAAACGTCACCGGGTCCAGATGGACCCGAAGACTTTCGCGGAAGCGAAAGGCGACACTTACGGTCGTGTCGACACTGAATCGACCGTTGGACGCACTGACTTCAGCGAAGGTGTCCTAGTCGCTTTCTTGCCGTTGCTTTCCACTTCGGTGTTCGAAGCCAGGATCCCTCGCAACTCCTCACCAACTGCTCTGACCGTCATTTCGATCTGATCGGGCGTATGCGTCGAAGTAATAAAGAACCTCAGTCGTGCGGCACTTTCTTCGACAGCCGGATATAGAATCGGCTGCACATTGATGCCTCGCTCGAAGAGTTTCCTTGAAAGACGCAAGGCAACTACAGAGCTTCCGACAATCACAGGAACGATCGGAGTCCCATCGCTATGACCAGTGTTGAGACCTTCTTCTTTGGCGATTCGCACGAATTGCGCCGCACGTTCACGACACACGCCAGCTCGCCACGGCTCCTGCTCTAGCCGATGAATAGCCGCCAAGGCAGCCGCTGCATTTGGCGGCGATAAACCAACGCTGTAGACAAAGCCAGGGGCCGTGTACTTCAGGTACTCGACCAGTGCGTTATCGCCGGCGATGTATCCACCGCAGCTGCCGAATGACTTGCTGAGGGTTCCCATCCAGATGTCGACATCTCGCGGGTCCAACCCGAAGTGCTCGCTGATACCACGCCCATTGTCGCCCAACGTGCCAATCGAATGTGCTTCGTCGACCATCAAGAAGACTTTGTGCTTCTTCTTAACGCGAATAAATTCGGGCAACTCAGGAAAGTCACCGTCCATGCTGTAGGTGCCTTCAATCGCCACCAACACGCGACGGTAGTCCTGACGCAATTGATCAAGCAGTTGGTCGAGAGCTCGCCAGTCGTTGTGCGGAAATGGTCTTCTGCGTGCGCCCGACAGGATCGCGCCTTGAATGATGCTGTTGTGAGCCAACGCATCGTGCAAGATCAGGTCGCCGGGGCCAAGCAAATGCCCAACGGTCGTTTCGTTTGTCGAGTGCCCGCCCACAAATACCAACGCGGAATCAACGCCAAGGAACTGGGCAATCTTGTTTTCCAATTCGACGTGCAGCGTTTTTTCGCCTGACACCAGTCGGCTGGCTGATACGCTCGTTCCATACTGATCGACAGCTTGCTTTGCGGAGTCGGCAACTTCTTCGTCACCCGACATTCCGATGTAGTTGTAGGTAGCAAAACTGATCAGTTCTCGACCGTCGATCTTGGCCGTGTCACGCGTGACACCTTGGTGAGCGTTAAAGTAAGGATTCGGAATCCCCGTGGATTCAAGCAACTGCTTGTTTCGTCGCAGCTGCACGTACTCCACCATTCGATCGAAACGATAGTGCTCCTCGGGAACTTCCTTACTAGCAGTCTTGCCGGTAGGCATGTGCTGAACAATTGCTTCGCTGACCTGGCCGATAGTTTCAATATCCAGGAGGATCTCTTCTGGGAATTGACCGCCAAATTCACCTTCCAGCGATGCGATGATCTCCATTCGCTCAAGCGAGTCCAAACCCAACTCAACAATGTTACTGTCGACCGACAGCTCACTTGCACGTTCTTTCGCGACCTCGCGGACGCGGAACTTAACTCGCTCGATTACGTCTTTCAGTCTTACATCTGCTGACGGCTTGCTCGCCCCATTGCTCTCTTCTGGAGTCGCGGAATGAGCTTTGGCACTGCCATTACTGGACGCCTTTGTTGCCTGCTTCGCCGCCTTGGCCTGGTCATCCAACCAAAGATATCGAGAAGCGACCGTCTTTAGCGTGCCGTCCAAGAAACCCGCTCGGCATGCGTGTCGCTGAATCTTGCCACTTGATGTCTTAGGAATCGAACCGGTGCGAACGAGCACCACACCGTCCGGCGGCAGCTCATGTTGCAGTGTGACATCGCGACGGATTGCATCGATGACTTCTGTCCAATCATCGTCAACACCGCGCTCTACCTCGCTGACAACCACCAATCGCTCGCGACCTTCGATGTCCACAGCAAACGCCGCGGCGGCGCCACTGCGTAAACGCCGGTCCGCCTGCTCCACCGTCATCTCAATGTCTTGCGGATAGCGATTTACACCGCGAACGATGATCATGTCTTTCAAGCGACCAGTGATGAAGAGTTCACCTTCGTGGAAGAACCCAAGGTCACCTGACCGCAAATAGCTGCGATTCGCATCTTCTCCGGCCAACTTCGCCCGAAACGTCTTCGCGGAGATTTCTGGTTTGTTCCAATATCCGCCGGCCACACTTGGACTTGAAATCCAGACTTCACCGACCCGATCGCTGGGCAACTTCGTTGCGGTATCGGGGTCTACGATGATGATGTCTTCGTCAGGGAGTGCCTGACCACAACCAACAACGTACCGCCCTTTGTCACCATCTGGCGCGGCGAGTGTTACGC
>CAYQMZ010000558.1:0-5741 GCA_964418725.1 uncultured Pirellulaceae bacterium | reverse complement strand
ATCCGGTTCCCCTGCACGGGAAAACGATCTCGTGCACTGCCGTCTTCGACAATTCGCAATCGAATCCCGTCAATCCCGACCCAGCGGCGACGGTTCGGTGGGGTGACCAGACATGGGAAGAAATGGCGATGGCTTACGTGTTGGTTTCTACGCCGCGAAAGAATCAAAAGCCAACTGAACCACGCTCGATCGTATCAGAAGGCACCAAGGCAGACGCGTGGCTCTCACCGCAACAACGCGAGCATCGCGCACAACAGTTGGCGAATGACTTTTTCAAACGGCTCGACAAGAACCAGGACGACGAGATCCTTCGCAGCGAGACGCCCAAATCGTTCCGTGCGTTTGCTTGGCGGCTTTACGATCGCAACCAGGACGACAAGCTGACAAGAGACGAAGTCCTTCAACAAGCCCGAATCTCCGCTCAGCAGTAGGCTAAGAAGTCTCTTTATACCGCCTCTGCTGCGGATAGGAACACGATGCAAAAATCGCCGATCGTTTCAACGGAGCGAATCGCCAACGCCTTCGAGAGCCTCCGATGGCTCGTACTGTTGCTGATGCTTGCGATCAGTGTCGTCGCGGGATATGGCTATGTTCATGTCCCAACTGCGGACAACGCTGAACAAGACGCAGCCGAGGCTTCCAAGCAATAGAAGCTTCCTCAACACGAGGCTGCAGAGCATTCTGATTCAGAACCACTGATTCCACGGGTACCGAAGCGAGAGTTTTCCCAAGCATCACCGGACTGTCTCTTGGTTGTCGAAGTTGACGATCTCTTCACTCCTAAGTCCGCATCGGCGGTACGTGACGTTGTTGCTGCAGTCGATACCTTGCCTCAAGTTGCCAAGATCTTTTGGTTGGAACGAGTGCCCAACCTCAATATGTTCGGGCTGTCAGATCCGCTCATCCCTCCGAACTCGGCCTCGGAAGAACGTTTTGCGGCCGCCAAATCGCGGGCGTTAGCTCATCCACTAGCAAGTGGCCAGCTGATTTCGAAAGACGGCGGAACGCTCCTCATGCCCATATGGCTGGATTGGATCCACGCAGAGAGCGACGAAACGGTTACCACCGACATTCTCGAAAAAGCTCGAAACGCGGCTGGCGCACATGCCGAAACCGCGATCCGCATTCGCATGACCGGTCGCGTCCCACTGTATGTCGGTGCCCAGCGAGCATTGAACCGTAATCACCTGAAGTTTCAGATCATCGGCTACACGCTCGTCCTTGTCCTCGCAGTAATTCTGTTTCGAGGCGTCTCGGCGGTCATCATTGTCGCCGGAGCTCCCGCGTTGGGGATCTTTTGGTCGCACGGCTTCTTACGTCTCTTCGACCAACTGGATAATCCACTCACGGGAGCAGTGCTGCCTGTCTTGGTCAGCATGGTGGGGTTTACCGACGGAGTGCATCTGATCGTCCACATTCGGGCTGCTCGGGCCGCTGGTGCAACGGCAATGGAGGCAGCGAAATCTGCCATCCGCCGAGTTGGATTGGCTTGTCTGCTGACGTCGCTGACCACAGCGATCGGATTCGGATCACTCATGCTCGCCTCGAACGAGTATGTCCGAGGTTTCGGTATCGCCTGCGCCATTGGTGTTCTGCTGACGTTTGTCGCAGTCATTTGTTTTATTCCGTGGGTCAGCACGACGCGGTTGGGACGCACCATCCATCGCGGTCACGAACGCGATTTCGTGCGAAACAATCTTGAACGACTCTCGCCGTTCATTGATTGGGTGATCCTACGCAAACGAGCACTCGCGGTCTTGGGATTCGTCGTCACACTTACGCTGCTGGGCTGGGCATACCTGAATCTGAAGCCCGATGACCGACTGAGTGACTCGCAACCCAGCGGCAGCGAAGCCTATCAAGCCTTGGCTCACTGCGACGATGTGTTTGGCGGCATCGAAACGATCGAAGTGCGTGTCTACTGGCCTAAGTCAGTTGCCAGCCAAGCGACGGTACTAGAAGCCATCCATGATGCGCGGCAGATTCTGGACGAAGAACCGCTTGTAAACAACAGGCTTTCCATTCAAGACTTCCTGGATCAATTGCCAGGCGCCAGCAGCACGCTGGCGCAGTCCGCATACCTAACGCTTTTGCCCGAACAAATCCAAGAGAACTATTTCCACAAGCGACGTCGTCAAGCCGCGATTACGGGGCGAATTCAAGATCTAGGCATCGCAGCCTATGCGCCGGTGTTTTCACGCATCGAAGCGAAGCTGTTGGATCTAAAAGACAAGTATCCCAAATTTCACTTTGCACTGAACGGAAGCCCCGTCAATCGTGGACGTCAGCTATATCAGATCGTGGTAGACCTAACGACCAGCCTGGGTACCGCATCGCTGATCATCTTGGCAACGATGGCTATCGTCTATCGTTCGTGGAAGATTGGGCTCATCACGATCGTGCCCAACATGTTTCCGTTAGTGATCACGGCAACCTACTTGTTACTAATCGGCCAGCCGCTTGAAATCGCCAGTGTGTGTTCGTTTACGGTCTGTCTTGGAATTGCCGTCGACGACTCGATTCATTTCCTTTCCCGTTATCAGGATGAACGTCGCGACGGGAAGCAGCCAATTGACGCCGTGCGTTCAACGTTCATTGGCGTTGGCACTGCGTTAATTACAACCACCGTTGTTCTGATTGCCGGCTTCGGTACGGTCCTTACCAGCGACCTTCCTGGACATCGCACGTTCGCATCCATGGCCTGCTGGACGATCGGAGCAGCGTTAGTGGGCGATCTCGTATTCTTGCCAGCGTTGCTACTCTGCTTCGATAAGAAACGTTGAACTCACAGGAGTTAACGTGCATTCGACTGAGCGAACTGCGCTAAATGTTTGTTGACGGCTGCCTTCCACAGTCGATAGCAGGCTTATCTCTAGCGAAGCACAGCGTGCTTATGCATTTCAGGTGGATTATCACCGACAGCATGGCATGCATCACCAAAAAGTTGGCGTCTCACCAATCTGCTGAATCGCATTTAACTCCCATCTGCAACAAGAGTTACTCGCGCGCTACAACTTGTGTACTCACTCTCCTGGTGAAACGCTCGTCGTCGCCAGCAACCCTCCCACAGCAAAACACGAGACACGCAAAGTCATGCAATGCAATGACTTACGTCGACGCAAACAAGCCTTCCCATCCCTCTGGCACGCTCTCTGCTTTGGAGACATGTGCCACTAGCTGAGTTCTAGCACTGCTGGCGTGAGTCAATGAACGAGAGTGAACACCTGTTCCGAGGTGTTCAGCTGTTTCGTTGGCGCAGCGTTGCTAGAGCGACAGGTGCAAGATGCGTGAAGCGTACGCGATTGAGGTCGCGTGCGGTGACGAGCGTTGGCGTTTGTGATGCGTTGGACTGTGCGAAAGCAGGCCTCGCGCATCGCAATGCGTGAAACCTCTGTTCGCGTTGTGCACTTTTGTTCGGCCAGGAAGCCGTCGGCGTGGTTTACACACAGGGGTGGGTCCGCAGTGGCGCAGGTCGCGTTGTTGTGGGACTCGATGTTCATTGAGGAACGTTGTGTCCTTAGCGTGAATGAAAGGGTAGCACCATGAATGCAGCACAGTCGTATTACGGCGAAGAAGAAGAGTTCACCTATCGCACTGGAAGTCAGCCAGGACGATCAGGCCAGTCAGCACCGAGTTCGTCGCGGCGGTCGCGAAACGACTCGCGCCGACGGAAGGCACCCTCGCAGCATAACGGCATTCATCGTCGCCGTAAGAAGCGAATCACTTGGTAACCAGCTGACGGCTGAGTTCCCAGGAACAATTTGAAGACCTTGCCGACCGACTGCGGCGTGACGAGTGTCGTCACACCTATGGTCCGTCAGTCAGCAAGGCGCTGGCACTGCCTTGATCGCAACCGCTGTGGGTGCGCGTCAAAGGAGTGGAGATTGATGTTTGGTGTGGCCGCTTTGCATTGAAGCGATGGGCCTCGCCCTGTTTTTTCGTCGAAGGAAAATAGATGAAACGTCCAGAAAGCTCTGCCGCCATTTGGGGGCAGGACGATGGACTTTCCTCGCTGCAACGGAAGGCGGAGATTGGAGTTTTACAATGCTTGGTCTCTTCAGCGAGTAAGGTCCGCCGGAACCTGATTTCGGACGCGGCGACGGGAGTTGGTTGGAGCACGATTATTTGTGCTTCGGCAGATGATGCTCTCGGCGCAGTGAAACGAAGTAAGGTTCAATTTGCCATGGTCGACTTGGACGATCGTGGCGAAACGCCGCAAGGCGCAAGAGAACTTGTCCAAACCCTGATCCAGGATTCGTCACAGATCTTGGTTGGAGTTTGTGGCCATGAGGCGAATCCAGAGGAAGAAATCTGGGTTCGACAACTTGGTATCTGGCTGTACTTGCCAGGTGTCACTACATCGTCCGAGATCGCGACACTGTGCGAACATGCTATGCAGATCGTCACGGAACGTGGTCTTGGCGAAGAACTGCCCGCATCTTGAACAGGGAGTCGGCTTGGCTCCCTTGTTCGAGAGGGCAATACTGCCCAAGGAGTTTAATCGTGTCAGAAGCCAACCAGTACTCGTACGAAGAAGGCGACGAACAGCAACCGCGTCGCAGCACCAGCCGTGAGAGCATGCGTCGACGATCGAACGTTGCCAGTCGTTCTCGACAGAAGCGTACGGGCCCCACAAAATTCAATGGAATTCATCGCCGTCGTTCCAAGCGATCGTCTTGGTAACAACGCCTCGATAGCCTAGGTCGGCGGTCATCCTCCCTATGCCTAGGCCGCCATGTGGTTGTTCAAAGCGTGCGCGCTGCTCGCAGTGCCTAAATGACTGGCCCAAACAGCCAACGCAAGCGATGTTGCTGTAGCGAGGGCTCCCACATACCACGGGGAGCGCGGCAGCGCACCTGCGTCGCTTTAGAGGATTCCCGCACCAAATCCGTCCGAATCTTCCGCATCCATTGCTGGCTTGTGCTTCGCTGGCGGCTGATGAGGACCCGATGGATTGGGCTGGGCAGGTTCGACGCGTGTCTTTGTCTCTGACTTCTTCAATGGAGCCGCCGGAGTGGCTTCCTTCTCCTCGAAGTCATAGTAATCATCGTAACGAGACACGTATCCCGGCTGCAGTGAACGTTCTCGCTCTGATTCGTACTCTGCGATCACGCGATTCTGGATCAGTTCGCGGCACTGGGAATTGATCGGATGTGCGATATCGGCGTACAACTTCGCTCGTCCATCCTGGTCTTTGACTGCCAGGTCTTCCTTGAGCTTAAGACCACACTGGTTGCAGTATCCAGATCGAAGATGATTCTTGCATCCACACTTCGGGCAGTGGGCCGTGAGCTTGCGACTGGGCATGGCCACGAAAGGCCCATTGGTGCCCTCGATGATCTTGAGATCACGCACAACGAAGCAGTCGTCAAAAGTGATCGAACAAAAACCTTGCAGGCGATCATCCGAATCTTCCATTAGCTTTACGCGAACTTCCGTGATCTCCACAGTAATCTCCTTCAATGAGCCAATCGTGGCCCCAGGGTTGTAACCACGAATGTGCGTCCAAGCTGCTGGGCACGAAGGCGAGCGGCCACATGTCGGGCGTGTCGGTTGTTTCGACACACGGCAAAGTAGCTCGTTCCGCTTCCGCTGAGTTGGTGCCCCCAGACGGACAATTCAGTCATGCGTTTTGCGATTTCATCTATCCACGGCGTCAGTCTGGCAGCCGCCTGCTGCAGTCGATTGAACATCCCTTTTGCCAAGCAGCGAAAGTCCTGCTGCAACAGGCACTTCAACAA
>CAYQMZ010000557.1:5153-5765 GCA_964418725.1 uncultured Pirellulaceae bacterium | reverse complement strand
GTTTCTGACCGGACCGCTATCCGTTTCGCTGATGGTCCTGGCGGCGCTGGGTAACTTCCTACTGTTCTTTGCGGATGTACTATTGAATCGGGGAACCGGCTTTCACCGCAAACTCAAAAATACACAGGCAAAGAAACAATCCGCCAAAAAGCCGACGCACGTTTGCGTGGTTTGCGGCATCGACAGTGATCGAAATAGAAACATCGACTTTCGTTACTGCTCGAAGTGCGCTGGCACTCCAGCGTACTGTGAGGAGCACTTACGCAATCACGAGCACATCGTTGAAACAGAAGAGCCAGCAACCGAGAACTAGCGAAAGTCTCGTGACGGAGCGTGTAGCATTTTCAGCTTTTCGCCCAAAAGTTGCAGGCGATCAATTACGACGTGAATGACCTCGTGTTTGTTCTCGACCCGTCCGTGAGCCAGCCAAGCGGAACCTCGACGAGCCACAGCGTAGTACTTCTGCCAAATGTTCTGGTGGACCACCAAGTTGGCGATTCCCGTCTCGTCTTCGATCGTGACGAACGTGATTCCCTTGGCTGTTGAAGGTCTTTGCCGCATGATCACCAAACCTGCCACCGTCACGCGACGCCCCGTCCGCAATGCAGCCAA
>CAYQMZ010000557.1:4210-5122 GCA_964418725.1 uncultured Pirellulaceae bacterium | reverse complement strand
CGAGATCGGATGATCCTTCAACGACAAACCTGTTGTCGCATAATCCCGAAAGACTTCGTCGATCGGATGCATGGCCGGCAACAGCGAAGCTGACTGATCCAGATCGTCCGTCAATCCGTTGAACAAAGGTGTATCACGCGGCACCTTGTCCTGTGCCAAAGAATGCCACAGCGCAGCGCGTCGGTTCTGTCCCAACGAATGAAACGCATCTGCATCGCTAAGCTGCTGAATCACCGCACGGCTTAGACTGGTCCGTTGTGTGAAGTCATCCAACGAAAGAAATGGACCACCAGTTTCACGTGCTTCCTGAATCGTAGCAGCATGGCGCTCAGCGAACCCAATAATCAACCGAAAACCTAACCGCAACGGCAGCATCGTTTCTGCGTCCGCTTTCGAATCGACAGCGGAACCATCTTCAAGACGCACATCCCAATTACTGTGATTGACGTCGATAGGCAGCACCTTACCACCATGTTCGCGTAGATCCCGCAACAACTGCCCTGGTGCATAGAAGCCCATGGGCTGACTGTTAATCAAACCGGCAGTAAAAACCGACGGGTAGTGATATTTCAACCAACACGACACATAGACCAGCAACGCGAAACTGGCAGCGTGCGACTCAGGGAAACCGTACTCACCGAAGCCTCGAATTTGCCGAAACACTTGATCAGCAAACTCCTCCGACAGTCCCTTTGCCATCATTCCGTCATAAAGTTTCTTCCGAAATTTATCGATCACCCCAGTCTTGCGCCATGCCCCCATGGCTCGTCTTAACTGGTCCGCCTCACCGGGAGTAAATCCGGCAGCAACCACCGCTAGACGCATCGCCTGTTCTTGAAAGATGGGAACTCCCAACGTCTTCTCCAAGACCTGACGTATCTCATCATTGGGAAAGACCGGATCTTCCAGCCC
>CAYQMZ010000557.1:2597-4200 GCA_964418725.1 uncultured Pirellulaceae bacterium | reverse complement strand
TATTGCCCTGAATTGGTCCGGGACGAACGATCGCCACTTCGATAACCAAGTCGTAATAGCATCGCGGACGCAACCGAGGCAGCATACTCATTTGTGCCCGACTTTCGATTTGAAAGACGCCCATCGTGTCGGCCTTACAAATCATGTCGTACACGTCGGAATCATCTTGCGGAATATTTGCCAGCGTCAGTTGCTGTCCGTGATGTTGCTCGATCATGTCAAAGCACTTTCGAATTGCCGTCAACATGCCCAGCGACAGACAGTCAACTTTCAGCATCCCCAAGTCTTCCAGATCGTTCTTGTCCCAACTGATGACCGTCCGACCTTCCATGGCCGCATTCTCGATCGGAACAAGTTCGCACAGCGGACCATGCGTCATCACCATTCCGCCAACGTGCTGCCCCAGATGCCGCGGAAACCCAACCAACTCGTTAACCGCGTACACTAGGCGTTGCCCCAACCGTGATTCCGGATCGATTCCCACCTGGCGGCAACGGCCCTCGAAGTTATCGTCGCTTGAATATCCCTCGACCTGCTTTGCCAGCGCATCGACACGATCGAGCGACAGCCCTAGCGCCTTCCCAACGTCTCGAATGGCCGAACGTTGACGATAGGTAATGACTTCGGCCGCCAATCCAGCGCGGTCACGGCCGTACTTTTCATAGAGATACTGCAATACCTCCTCACGGCGTTCATGCTCGAAATCGACATCAATATCCGGTGCCTCGTCACGTTCCTTGCTGACGAATCGCTCAAACAACAAGTCCGCTTGAGACGGATCGACGGACGTCACTCCCAAGCAGTAACACACCGCCGAGTTGGCAGCAGACCCTCTGCCTTGGCACAAAATGCCTCGCTCACGAGCGAACCGAACAAGATCCCACACCGTCAAGAAGTAAGCTTCGTATCGCAACTCTTCGATCAGGCGCAACTCATGCGTTACCAGCTTCCTGACCTTATCGGGAATGCCGTCGGGGTAGCGACCTCGTGCCCCCGCCCACGCCAGTTGCTCCAGGAACTGAACCGGAGTCATGCCGTCGGGCGCGAGTTCCTCTGGATATTCGTATCGCAGTTCGTCCAGCGAAAAATCACACCGCTCAGCCACATCTAACGTTCGCGCGAGTGCCTTCGGAATGTCTCTGTAGAGTTCCCTCAGTTCCTCGACATCCCGCAGGTGGTGCTGAGAGTTCGGCAACAGTAGCTCGGCACCGCAATCAACAGAGGTCCCATTGCGTATTGCGGTCATCACGTCATGCAGGACCATCCTAGACGGAACGTGGTAGCGAACGTCACTAGCAGCAAGCAACGGCAGCCCACTCTCGCGTTCGAGTTCGTGGTACCGCTGCAGCAGCCGTTCGTCGTCGGGTCCCAAATGCAAATGCGTCAGCAAATAACCGCGATCGTCAAACAACTCGCGAAACGGTTTCAACTGCTCCGCCGTTGCCTCTCGACCGTCTACTCCAGCTAACAACCCCACTGCATGGTCGGCCAAATCCTGCCAATACAGAGTGCACTGCCCTTTTTCTGCTCGTCGTCGCCCCACCGTAATTAGCCGAGACAATCGCCCGTAAGCAGCACGATCCGGAGCCCAAAGCACGACCGG
>CAYQMZ010000557.1:0-2587 GCA_964418725.1 uncultured Pirellulaceae bacterium | reverse complement strand
CAGCACCGATGATCAACTTGAGATGATCTTGAAATTCTTTAGCCGCCGAATGTGCACGCACAACACCGGAAAGCGAATTCCGATCGGTTACCGCCAGCGCCGCATAGCGACAACAGACCGCACGCGACACCAACTCATCGGCATGGCTGCCCCCTTCGAGAAACGAGAAATTCGTTTTGCAATGCAGTTCCGCGTACATCTTATCAGCTCCATCGGCCAAAAGTGTACACACGAACACCTAAAGTGCAAACGTCTCACGGAGCAGCAGAACTCGCGCACGACTTATTCGATCAACCCACATGCTGGTCGGAGGCACGGGCAACCGCAATGCGAGACTGAGAGCCCAAGCAGACAGCGGCATGGGCAGAACGCCCCCGCATGAAAGTGGCAGGCCAAGAAGTCGGGTGGAGTAGACGAACTAAACGACGCCCATCAGATGCAAGCGCAGAACGTCCAATGTCTGCTTGGCAGCACGGACTTTCAGGATTTCGGGATGGCCGGCAAAGCGCCGAGACGTCGCGACGATGCCGTCGTTGGTGGCTAAGCCGATAAAGACTCGCGAGTCGGCGTGACCGGCGTTTTCGGGAAACTCACCAATCGCCAAACCGTACGTTGCACCGGTCGCAGCCTTCGTCGTTTCCGCCAAAGCTTTCGCCCGCGATGGCGGGTCCAACCCTTCCAAATCACGCGTGCCAATCAGACTCGCAACACTACCACCCAGAAAACACTGCGGAGTTCGACTCGTCCCGGCATCACCGACGTGTGAGAGCCACTGAGCTACCAACCCGCCGGTCCCGATTTCTGCGACCGATACGGTCTCGCTGCGATCCAACAACAGGCGGGCCACCGCATGCTGCAGCTCGTCATCTTCTTCGCCAAATACGAGCGGACCAAGCTTTTCTTGGATGGTGGCAACCGTCGGCTGAATTAGTTCACGAAAAGCTGCTTCGGTTTCCGCCTGGGCTGTGACTCGCAAAGTGATCGTCGCCTGTGAGACGGTAATTCCAACGGTTGGATTGCGGCCCCGTTGAATCAAGTCCGGAAGCATTTCCTCACAGGCACTCTCACCTGTCCCGAAACACTTCAGCCGATGATGCCGGACGACTTTGGCTTTGTCGCCCAGTTCTTCCACCAATGCAGGCCGGACACTCTCCGTCCACATTTCCTTCATCTCGGCAGGCACGCCAGGAAGTGCAAATATTCGGCAACGTCGTTGTCCGTTGACGACGATATCGACACCAGGTGCCGTGCCATGTGGGTTTGGGATCGGCTTGCTGCCTTCAGGAAACATCGCCTGCACGCGGTTCCGATCCGGCATTTCTCGACCGCGGCTGCTGAACATATTCTGGATGTGGGCCAGTGACGCTTCGTCCAACTCTAACGGCAAGCCAAACGAATCCGCGATTGCCTGTCGAGTCAAATCGTCCGCCGTCGGACCAAGCCCACCGGTGCAGATAACATAGTCGACTCGCTGAGCGGCATTTGAAAAGGCAACTTGGTTCGCAGCCAAGTCGTCCGCCACCGTCGTGTGGAACATGGTTCGAATACCAATGTCCCCCAACTGCTGGCTAAGCCATTGCGTATTCGTGTCCAATCGCTGACCACTCGTCAGCTCGTCGCCGATGGCAATAACTTCTGCATGCATAGGAACCGCTTGCAACCTGTGGAGGAACTCGACGTTCGTTGGTATTAGTCGATGCCGTAAAAGGGAGCGGGAGTGTGCCACTGCAGGACAAGCCAGAAGTGGCACCCGGAATTTAACCCGTTAGATCGATAACTACGCTGGTCAGCCGACCAAAACGAAGCCAACGTGTAAGTCACCGACAAGACCTCTAGTCCACCAAGACCGGCACCAACTCTAGTCCGCCGCGAACAGAGTCACCTAACCTCAGCGACAGATCGTCAATTGACAATCTTAGCCCTCGTCCACGTTCACGTAGACCTTCAAGGCATCCTTGTCTTCAACCAACAACCGCATCATCTCTTGATAGTTCTCAAGTCCATCGACTGGAGTGGTGAGAATTTTTTCAATCACACCTGGGTACATCACCTCTCCAAGTGCCAGATCCTTGATGCCCAACTCAAAGTGCTCGCGGTTGGCATTCACGGAACCAACAAGCAGCTTGTTGCCTAGGACGAACTCGATATTGATCTGGTCCGACGGTACCTCCGTCTTCGTATCACCACCGGTCACACTGTGCCATACCAGTACGCCATTCAGCCCGAGAACCTTCATACTGTTGAAAGCGATGGAACTATTACCGGTTGCTTCCATGATGATGTCCGGCTTACCGACCTTGCTGGCAAGGTCCTCGATGGATGTCTCTTGCGTGCTAACGTAGGTCGCCCCGAAGCCTTCAACGATTTCGGCGGGCAGCCGAGGAGCAGGACGACGAGCCAACGTGTAAACCTCTAGGCCGTGCAGACGCAGAATCAGAGTCGACAGCAAACCGATCTGACCGGCTCCCATCACGAACGCACGCTGAGGACGCCACACACGCATTCGTCGTTGTACTTCAAATGCTTGGTGAATCGCCTTCGCCGCGCACGACATGCACCGGATCATCGTAGAAGGTCGAGACATTCG
>CAYQMZ010000556.1:0-5773 GCA_964418725.1 uncultured Pirellulaceae bacterium | reverse complement strand
GTCTTGAAGCGTCATTTCACTGGACTCGGCATTGCGACTGTCCACCGCCATGGCTCGAAGCAGCCGATTGACTTCTGACTCTGCTTCCAACTTCTTGTCTTCCCCGGCAAAGGCCAGCAGGTCGGTTGGTGGAAAGAAGATTCCAACACAAGCGACACAGTGCTCCTCCTTCTTCGCCGTTGTTGCAGCCAGAGCTGCCAAGTGGCCTCCAGCAGAGGCGCCCGTCATCCCAATACGCTTCGGGTCGATGTCATAGTCGCCCGAATGCTCATGTACCCACGCTATTCCTTTCAGCAGATGTTCCAGCATCTCGTGACCAGTGAATTTGGAGACGGATCCGGGCCGAATCGCAAATACCGTGTAGCCTCGCGAGCAAAAGATGTTGTAAACCTGCGCCAGTTTGTGATCGCGAATCTTGCCACGCGAGGAACTCCAGCCGCCGCTCACCACATCCACGACGCCTAAGCCGTTGCTCTTGCCGCTAGGTGTAAAGACGTCCATCACCAAGCCGATACCGTGTGACTCGCCGTACACCACGTTCTTGGCCTGCGAGTAGATCTCCTCCGCTTCGACGGCAATTGCGGACTCCAACACCAAGACGATTGCGACGATCAATACGTGATTCTTCAAGGTTTGTTGCTCCGGCCAAGACTTCAATGGAAACGAGCGTTTCAATCTGGATCAGTTTATCGCTTGTTCGTTGGGAGAGGGCCAGTCCGGTCGGACAACATCAAGCCAGTACGACGGGAACTCCCACCAAACCAATGTGTAAGCTGGGAAACAAACACACCGTTTGCACGGATACGTTCACCCGCCCGCAAGATACGACTGCGCCGCCTGATCGCGTCATGACGGCTAGCCGTAGCAACAATCTCAAGCGGTGTCCTACGCTTAATTTCGCAAGTGGCTAAGTGCCGCGTTCGGTAAGCACAGATCCACGTGATTAGATTTGCTCAAACCATGAACTATCGAATCAAGAGACGCCACGTTCTGATCGCATTGATCGCTGCGGCACAGGCGATCTGCCTCGTTACGGGCGTATTTGTCTTTAGCATCTGGCTCAAGTCTTCGCTTCGCGAAACCGTCGAGCAACAAGTCCTGGCCGACAACATCCTGCTAGCCGGGCAGATGTCAAAGCTGATTCACCAGATGGACGTTGCGGACCTGCGCGAGAACCGTGAATCCTGGCGACAACTGCAAGAAGCCGTCTTAGCCATCAAGTTGCCCAACGATGGATTTGTTTGCGTTATCGACGCAAAAGACGGAACGCTACTCTGTCACCCAGACCTCGGTTCCCCGACCGTCCCACCGGAGGACATGGTAAAGCCGGGGATGGCCGCAAAGGCAACCATGGTGAAGCCTAGTATGTCGAAACCGCCTATGACAAAGGGCGGCATGGTGAAACCGACCATGGTCAAGCAAGGCCTGGCGCACACAAACATGCCCAAATCAATGCCGCAGAAATCGATGGCAGCGAAGCCCATGATGAAGCCAAAAGCGGAGCCAATGACCAAGGCGCAGATGATGGCTAAAGCCCAGATGGCTAAAGCAAAGGCAATGAATAAGCCCCAGATGCTGTCGAAGCCCGACATAACATCAAAAGCCAAAATGATGGCCAAAACGCAATCGACAGAACGACCTCTCAACGAGAGCGTTACGGGGAGCATCCGTGATTACGCCGGCGAAGTGCAGGTCATCGCGGCAGCGTACATGTCGCAAGTCGACGCCTATGTAAACGTGCATCAGAAGGCGTCCGGTATTGAACAGAGTGTCGCCAAGACGCTCAGGCCAGTCGTCCCGCTAGGCGCCGCGGTTTCCCTAGGGCTCGTCGCGTGCACCACCGCACTGATCATTGGGATCATGCGTCGGTACGACAATCGATTGGCGGCGATGAACGAAGAACTAGAGGAATTGGTCGATCAACGTACACGTTCACTTCGAAAGACTCGCGACGCAATCATCTTTGGGCTCGCCAAGCTTGCCGAATCGCGTGACACCGACACGGGTGAACACCTGGATCGAATTCGCTTCTACGTGTCAATATTGGCTCGACATCTCAGCAAATCCGAACCTCGGATGAATCAGCAGTTCATCGACAATCTTGCACTAGCATCATCGCTACATGACATTGGGAAGGTCGGCATCCCGGACAACATCTTGCTGAAGCCGGGTCGCTTTACCCCAGAAGAACGCAGCGTCATGGAAGAACACGCGGTGCTGGGCGGGCGTTGCCTGAAGGCGATCGGCGAACAGTTGGGCGAAGACGATTTCCTTCAGCTGTCGCGTGATATCGCGTATTGTCACCACGAAAAGTGGGATGGCACCGGATACCCGTTTCGAATTTCGGGTGAGTCAATCCCGCTCGCAGCACGGATCGTTGCACTCGCGGATGTCTACGACGCCCTACGTTCTCGGCGCCCGTACAAAGAACCGATGCCCCATGCCAAGGCAAAGTCGATCATCCTCGACGGACGCGGTACACACTTTGACCCGACAATCGTCGACGCCTTCTTGGAATGCGAATCATTCTTCGTCGAAGTCTCCGAACGCTATAATGCAGCCCCGCCAACTGCCGCCCAGAGGCAACCGGAAGCAATTGCAACGTAGCAGCGTTCCTCTCACGCTCGACGAACAACAATAGCCGGCCTACCCGCCAAACAAGGGCGGCACCTCGACGCAACGACGCCTGCCAGTGTCGCATCGGATGTATCCGCGACGCCTCAATCGCGGCCGTGAATTCATTGTGGTGTTTTCCAAGCGTTGCGTTTTGCCGGCATCTCGCAAAAATGTTCGCTGTGGACGAAGACCGTCATTCGACCGCAAACTTAGTTCGCTTGAGTCGATTGGAACCAGGTTTAATGGTTGAGAACTTTATCAGCGAAGCCCATCGCCGTCGAAACCAATCGACGAAATCGTTTCGATCGGCAATGAGCGAGCATCGGCAACGCCTGATGGAGCTATTGCGAAACGACAATGGTTCACCGGGAGGACATTTGGCCCTGCTTGGTGCCGGGAACGCAAACGATGTCGACTTAAGTGAGTTGGTCAATCATTACGATTCAGTGACCTTAATTGACCTTGACGAAGACGCATTGAGATTAGCCTTCAAGGAACTATCGCTTGAGCAGCGAACGAAAGTAACATGCTTGGGCGGAGTTGATGTCACTGGGATTTTCGCGAGCCTAGCATCCGCAGATACATCCTCCAGAGATGGCGTTCGATCAATCATCCGTCAGACCATGTCCGCGAGGCTACCAAGTAACAAGAGATTCGATGTCGTCGCGTCCACTTGCTTGATTTCGCAGTTGATTGATTCAATCAACATGGTCATGCCAGCACAACACCCGCTCTACCTTGAGCTAGTTTTGGCCGTTCGCAATAGACACATTGAGCAAATCGCCGAACTGCTTGTTTCGGGAGGAAAGGGCGTGCTCATTTCCGATTTCGTTGCATCAGAGACTGCACCGGAACTAGCAACACTCAAGACGTCTCAACTATTAGCTGCTGCTCAAAATTGGATCAGGCAAAACAACTTTTTCACAGGCTGCAACCCAAACGCGATTCACCAATTCTTGGCCGATTCTTCGAAGCGTTTGGAAATCGTCGGCGTAACAATGAAGGGACCTTGGCGCTGGGACATCGGCACAAAGATGTTTGCTGTATTCGCGGCTGTATTCGACAAGCGAGAAGGGTCCTCGTCAAAACGACGATCCCAGCCTACTATCTGAAGCCGAGCTCGTAGCCCCAGGAATTGATACGTGTCGGTACCGCATTGAACGCCACCGAGACGCGTTCGTTTCCCTGATTTCTCGGGACCGCATGCATCATATGGCTCGGAAAGAGAATCATATCGCCAGCCTTGAGATCCGGGCACTTCCAACTCAACGCATTGTATGGGCTGACCTGCGTCGTTTCGTTGTGGTTCATCAGAACGAAGCTACCTTTGGCGCTCGTATCTTTGTGAATGACGAGGTTAGCCGAGGGATGCGAATCTGTGCAATAGACGACGCCGGACACAAAGCTGTTGGCGTGGGTGTGGGTCCCTTGCTGCCCTCCGTTTTGAAGCACATTCACCCACATTCCGGTGATTAGCCAATCCAACTTCTCTCCCATTAGGAGCGAGCCAAAATCAGCAACTCTCGACAGAGCTAAATCCTGCACGCCATTGAACAATTCATTGGTACATGGATCAACAACGGTAGTATGGTGAAGTCCATCCGAATGAACGTTTCGCGCCCAGCCATCGCTTCCAAGACTTCCGTTGATCTCCTCCAGCATTGCAACCCCCAAGAGCCCTCTGACCAACATCACTGGCGTCGGAAACAGTGGGAAAACCTGAGAGTCAGACTGAGTGACTGATCCCATTATCGTCGCTCCTTGTTATCACGTGGATAAGGCGGACAGCAGCGTCGCTCCTCTAGCGTTTAAAACGACGCTGCGTCCCAAATACGATTTAGATGAGACCTGCGTGGTAGGCACAGAGTCCATTGGGACCACAGCCGCAGCCTCCACCAGTCTCCTCGTCAAATCCGTCAGTTCGAGTTTGCGCAAGCTCAATCCTCTGCAACTCTAGTTGTTCGCCTGCTACTGCAACTGACTCACGGAGTTCTAGCAATTACGCCTTCAACTCCCCACGCTGGACTTTCATCAACTCTCGCACCGCTTGCCACTCCAACCTTTCGTGCCGATCAAACGTGGATCGAATAGTGGAGTTGATCTCTCGAATTTCATTGTTTAGTTCGACTAGTGAAGTCCGTGTTTTACGGAATCGATCCCGTGAAGAGATCAGCGCATCTCGAAGCACAGCAATGTTATCAAGCTGCAGTTGAATCACACCGTTCCCCCGACTCGCAGACGAAGGGAACTCCGTTGTTTTACGAACGGAAATCACGTCAGCCCCACGGTCGCCAAGTTCGATCGCCCCGGCAAATAGGACCTGTTGCCCACTGTTGAACGTGACTTCCATAACAGTACCGGGCGTCGCGGAGATCGACCGTGGAACGACCTCGCCAAAGAGTTCCCTACCCCAGTTACCCTGAGGGAAGCTGATGTATTCACCAGTGAGACCATCGCCAGAGTACAACGTGGTGACCCAATGCATTAGCCCTATGATGGGCGGCTGTTCGGCATACTGAAAGTAGCCATTAGCATGAAGGGTTTCGGATCGTCCGAAACCCGCAACAATTCCATCGTTGGGAAGCCAACTGCCTGTCGAATAGACCGATGGATCTTCCGTCTGATATGTCTCACCGTCGATGATGATGTAATCAACAGTTAAGTTCGCATCAATGCCTTGAGCTTGGTCAAACCGGTCGTTCTTAAATACGATTCGTACATCGTCGACGGAAACCGACTCGTTGTGCGTATACGTGAATGATTGAAAGCTGGTTGTCGCGTCAAAGGATTGGACCACCTGATTCTTGATCAGCAAATCGAACTGTTCGGTTCCTTCATCGCCACGAACCCGCATTTCGATCGTTGAGCTAGTAGGGTTAGGTGAACTGCCGTCGGAAGGGAACTGAAAGTAACCATTTGCATGAAGGTATTCGCTGCTCCGAAAACCGGTGACGATCCCATCTGCTGGCTTCCATGTTCCAGTCGACAACACGTCGGCGGACTCTGTCTCGATCGCAACACCATCGACGACAATCTTGTCGATTCGAACGTTACGATCGATTCCGTTGGCTTCGTCATATAGGTCATTGATAAACTCGATACGAATCTGTCCCGGATCGATCATTTCATCCGCTGTGAAATTGAGCTGAACAAACTG
>CAYQMZ010000555.1:0-5786 GCA_964418725.1 uncultured Pirellulaceae bacterium | reverse complement strand
GGCCCAGCTGCCTCCCTGAAACAGCGGCCCGATACTGCCCTTCAAGCCAAAGTACGTGGCCACAATCCCCAGCAGCGGCAGAATGACCCCGGTGACAAAAAGCAAGCAACGAAGTCGCCGAGATGATTCAAGCTCAGATGGCATCGTTCAGGATAAGGTTGGAGAAATAAGGCGGTTGAATGACACGAACGACTCGCGAGACTTAATTAGACCAAACTGGCCTGCTGTCACCCAATTCTCCTTTGGGTAGCACAGGAAACAGGGGATTGAGGGCCCGTTTCGCAGCCACACGACCTGCACTGTGGGGCACGCGTAGTCGCACAAACTCCACTGGTTTGATACGATGAGCGGTCAAGTCGAAACTAGATATCACGGCTGAGAGAACGGCGATGGCGACGGATTTGTATGCAAAATGCCCATGTGGCAGTGGCAAGAAGATTAAGTTTTGCTGCAAGGACATCATCTCGGATATCGAACGCATCGAGCGGGTGCTTCAAGGCGAGCAGCGCACCTCTGCGCTAGAACGCATCAACAAGCTGCTGGAGCAACATCCAGACCGACCGGCGCTGTTGGCTCTGAAGGGCCAGGTGTTGATGGAACTCGAGAATATCGACGAAGCCATCGCTACGCTGGACCGCTTGCTTGAAGTCGAGCCGACGAATTCGCCTGCATTGGCGATGAAGGGCTCACTGGCGGCCGTCCGACAAAATCTACCGGAAGCGTTGCGTCTGCTGCACAAGGCACTTCGTTGTGCCGACGGCGTACTGTCGCAGATCGTGTATCGCTCATACCTCGCGATTTGCATGGCCCTGATTCAAAACGGGGAGCTGATCGCTGCTTACGCGCATTTGTTAACGCTTGTTTCAATCACTCGCGGACAAGACCGTGCCAGTGTTTCGATGTTGATGCAGGTCACTTCGTCAGGCAGGTTACCGGCCATCTTTCATGGATTGTTGATGACCGACGATGCGCCAGCGGGCTGCACTTGGAAACGCGAATTTGATGCCGCCCTGGAAATGTATCGGCATGGCGATTGGTCAGAAGCTAAGAAGATGCTCTCTGATATGGCCAATCGAATTCTCGACGAACCCGTCATCCTCCGTAACCTCGCCATTCTTCAGGCGTGGACCTGTAGTGACGAAGAGGCCGCGAAGTCGTTCCGATATTGCTCGGCGATACGTTCACTCGACGAAGGACTGGCCGTCGAAGCCGAGGCGTGTGCTCAGGTTCTTGAGGAAACCAAGGCTGACGACTCCGACGCGTTGGTCGCAGTCACTCATGAAATCGACGACGCGAACACGATGATGGAACGACTGCTGTCGGCTGACAATGCCGAGTCCGTTCCTGTGCAACGCAACCCCGATGACGACTCGCCGCCACCGAAAGGGCAGTTTGTTGTCTTCGACAAGCCACTGCCAGCCCCTGTCGAAGGTGACGAAACTAGTGACGAGCCGATGGATTTGTCCACGCTCCCAACAGAGCGTTTCTCGATCACGCTATTCGGAAAAGAAACGGATCGTTCCGCACGGATGACGATTGTTGGATTCCGCGACGAAAAATTCGACGAGTTGCTTGAGCTCGCAAACAAAGCAACAGGCGAAACCATTAAGTCCGATGACGAATCAACGGCGATTGTCACGCGGGTGCACCGAGTCGAGCGACTGTTCCGACCAAACTTCCGAGTACCGCCGAAGACAAACGTGGAAGCGTTCCAAGCCGCACAGCGCACTTGGATCGTTGACCGGCTTGAAAACGCTTGGCCGGAAACGCCTTTGTCGATCTTTGGCGACAAGTCCGCAGCGGAAGTCTCTGGCGAACGTAAGTTCAAGCGAAAGATCTTGGCAGCCATTCTAAACCTGGAATTGTGGTCTGACCGCCAGCCGTTCGACTTTGACTTTGACAAGCTTCGCATCAAGTTGGGGTTAGAGGCGATTCCGAAAATCGATCCAAACGACGTCGAGATTCGGGCGCTCACGACAACTCAGATCCGGCGTTTGGAGCTGGAGAAGCTTAAGGACGAAGATCTCAAGTTCGTCTTTGAAGTTCTCACGGTCCGGCCAAGTGGTTCGACCCTATACCGAATCTGCAAAGAGATTCTGAATCGTGACTCAATGAGCGAGCACGTTGATCTGATCGAAGTGCACGAGCGAATGGCGGATCTCGCCAAGAGCACTGATGAGCAGCTCGAACACCTGGGCAAGGCGCGAGACATAGCCGTTGGAAACGGTGAATCGCCTGCCTCCTGGCTGGTGGCTGAATTGGACTTGAGGATTCAACGCGGCGAAGCAGATCTTGCGAAGAAGCTGATTACGGAAATCCAGTCACGCTATCTGCGTGAGCCAGGCGTGGCGCAGATGTTTGCTGAAGTCCTCAGTAAATACGGCTTGATGCCACGGACACCGGGTGGAGCACCCGGGGCGATGTCACCGGACGCTGTTCAAAACGTGCCCGTCGGCGTGGGGGCCGGTGGTGGTCAGGCTCCGGCCGCACCAGCACCTGGAGCTGGAGCTGGAGCTGCAGGCGTGTGGACTCCGGATGGTTCAGCCAAGCCTGCTGACGACGGCAATCAAGGCGGCGGTGAATCTAAGATTTGGGTGCCCGACTAATTGGCCATGGACGCCGAACACATGCTGCGAGCGATCGACGTCGCCCGCCAAGCCCGCGGTTTTGCGGAACCCAATCCAACGGTCGGCTGCGTCATTGCTGACGATGCTGGTGTGATTGCCGAAGGCTGGACGCAATCGTATGGCTCTCACCATGCAGAAATTCACGCACTTCAGGCCGTGCCCGACCAAGAGCGACATCGTTTGGCCGGCGCTACGTTGTATGTCACGCTTGAGCCTTGTTGTCATCACGGGAAGACGCCGCCGTGCACCGAAGCCATTTTGGCGACTCCGGTTCCACGAATCGTGGTGGCCGTCGAGGATCCGTTTCCGGAAGTCGCAGGCAAAGGAATTCGCCAGCTGAAGGAAGCCGATCGCCAGGTTGTCGTGGGAACGGAAGCGGCGCGGGCACGAGCGTTGATCGCACCGTACTTGAAGTTGCAAAGCGAGAAGATTCCGTGGGTGATAGCCAAGTGGGCAATGACTCTCGACGGCAAGATCGCCACAGCCTCGGGCGATAGTCAATGGATTTCCTCTCCCAGCTCTCGCGAGATTGTGCATCGAATCCGAGGAAGAGTTGATGCCGTGATGGTGGGGATTGGTACCGCTATCGCCGATAACCCTCGGCTGACAGCCCGCCCCGTAGGCCCCAGACTGGCAACACGAGTCGTTGTCGATTCGCAGGCTAGGCTTCCACTTGATTGCCATTTGGTCCAGACGGCCAGGGATTGCCCGGTGTTGATGGCAGTCGGGCCAAGTGCCTCCGCTGATGCTGTTGGACGATTGAAGGATGAAGGTGTCGAGGTACTTCGTTGCCAGGATGAAGCGCATGGCGAAAGGCTTCACGAACTGATGCGAGAATTGGGCCAGCGACGCATGACGAACGTCCTGGTCGAAGGGGGCGGAGACCTACTGGGAGGCTTGTGGGACGAACAGCTTGTTGATGAAGTTCATGTATTCGTCGCGCCGAAAATTGTGGGCGGTGCCTCGGCAACTTCGCCCATCGCCGGTAACGGGATCGCGTCGATGAGTTCAGCTGGATTGCTGAGGGACGCAAGCTGGACTCA
This sequence comes from uncultured Pirellulaceae bacterium, assembly GCA_964418725.1. Lineage (GTDB taxonomy): Bacteria > Planctomycetota > Planctomycetia > Pirellulales > Pirellulaceae > CAYNJG01. The sequence continues at coordinate 2,116 of CAYQMZ010000555.1, read as the reverse complement.
AGTCGAAGACGACTTCTATCTATCCGGTTTGGTCGACAGGTCCGGCAGTCGAACGGGAGGTCAGCAATGAACGTTCGGGACCTGTTGCTAGTCGCATTGGGTGGAGCATTCGGTGCAATCGCCCGTCACCTGTCGTCGATTACGTGGACGCAGCTTGCGGGCGACCGGTTCCCTTGGGGTACGCTGTTCGTAAACGTGTTGGGTTGCTTCTTGCTCGGTTGGCTGGCGCGAACAGCGGCAAATTCCGATGCGATATCCGACTCGATGAAGCTCACGATTGGAACGGGATTTCTTGGTGCCTTTACGACGTTCTCCACCTTCGGCGTTCAAACCGTACAGTTGTGGAGTCGTTCACCGGTCGCAGCCTTCGGAAACGTCGCCAGTAACTTGTTGGTGGGCATCGCTGCCGTCGCAGTCGGTATGTATCTCGCTGCACCCGCGTCCTCTACGAACTAGAACTCGGTGCCAGTTGAACGTTAGTTCAAGCACAATTGCAGAAGTCAAAACGACACCAAGCGATGCGTCATCTTCCGTGGTTTCGTGCGGACGTTTCTGAAACTTTTCATTTCGGCGTTCGCGCAGATTTTGGTGGCTCGAACAGGTCTTTAGTGCTGGCGAGAACACGCGGTTTCGAAGTAAGCTGCAGCCTTACTGATTCGAATTTGCGTGGAGAGCAACTATGCGTGGCCGACGACTGAACGACACGATTGCCGCTTTGTGTCTACTTTGTTTTGGCTTTGCATCGTTTCTCGTCGGTGACGAGATCTCTCTATTGCCGTTGCAGGACACCACGATCTTTCAGGAGAACGGCAGTCTTCAAAACGGAGCGGGGGCGCACCTGTTTTCGGGTGCGACGGCGGGGCGCAACGGAGGAGCACCACGACGATTACTGCTTTCATTCGATGTCGCTGGGAACTTACCAGCCGGAGCCGTTGTCACCGGTGCTACATTGAGTATGACCGTGAATCGAGTGCCTGGCGGAGCGGTCGAAAATCAATTCGGACTTCATCGTTTAACCCAGCAATGGATCCCAGGGACTGGTGACGCCAACGGACAAGAGGGGCGAGGCATTGCCGCGGGAGACGGTGCAACGTGGACCACCACTGGTAGCGCCGATTGGGAAACGCCGGGCGGAGACTTCGTTGAAGCGGTCAGTTCAGCCGCTTTGGTTGGCAGTCGCGATGCCTACGTATGGCCGTCTACTGAGACCTTAGTTGGTGACCTACAGGCTTGGCTTGATGCACCTGATTCGAACTTCGGTTGGATTCTGATTGGGGATGAAGAGACGATGCGGACTGCAAAGAGATTTGCGAGTAGCGTTAACCCGACTGAGGCAGACCGACCAACGCTAACGATTGAATTCGAATCGATGGAAGGTCTGGTCGGAGACTTCGACCAAGATGGTGAATTGCTTGACGGCGATATCGACTTGCTGTGCGGCGCCGTGTTGGGTGGTGAGCATCCAGCGGAATTCGACCTGACGGGAGATGGCTTGGTGGATTTGGAAGATCACCGGTTCTGGGTCGAAGACGTACGTGGCACATTCTTTGGGGACGTCGATCTGGATGGCGAGGTTAGGTTTAGCGATTTCTTGATCCACTCGTCCAGTTTCGGTCAGTTTCCTGCTGAGGGTGGCCGTTGGGCGTTGGGCGACTTCAACTGCGACAGCATCGTAGACTTCGCGGACTTTCTACTCATCTCGCAGAACTTTGGACGATCATCTGAAGGCGTCACCGTGGCTGCCAGTGCCGTCCCAGAGCCAAGCTCTGCCGTGATGATGCTTCTGGGGTTGCTCGCCATCCACGCACGACGACGTCGCTAGTCATGCGATTCGGCCGTCTAGTATCTTCACGCCTATTACCGACGGTTCGAAGCTAGTGGGTGATCACTGGTTCCTGCAGAATACGAATGGTCTGCGTTGATGCGTCGACTTCGCACTGTGCTCCAATCGGCAGCGTTGCGTTGCAGGCGTGGTGGCCGAACGGAAAGCCTTTGATGCGACAGTAGTTGAGGTTGACGTTGTCCTCGGCGAGCATGTCCAGCGCTTCGAGCACCGCGCCCTCGCACACACCTACCGTGAGCACGCCCACGTCGTTAAACGATGAGTGGGTAATAT
>CAYQMZ010000554.1:0-5786 GCA_964418725.1 uncultured Pirellulaceae bacterium | reverse complement strand
TTTGTTCGGCCGTCCTTCTGGGCTTCTACGACATTGCAAAGAAGTCGTCTGTCCGCGGCAATGCAGTACCGCCCGTGCTTCTCTGCAGTTGCACGTGCGGAGCCCTGGTCTGGCTACCCATGGTGGTCTGGTCCAAGCTAAATCCGGATTTCGCGGCGAACGAGTTTCTCTATGTAGATGCTTTGCCTTTGCGAAGCCACGCGTTCTTGTTTGCTAAGTCAGCTCTGGTCGGCGCATCATGGACGTTCGCATTTTTCGCTTTGAAGTCGCTTCCAATCACGATTGCGTCACCGATTCGAGCCACCAGCCCGTTGTGGACGATCTTGATCGCTTGCGTATTCATGCACGAACGCCCGACGGCTTGGCAGTGGCTAGGAATCGTCCTCATCATTTCGTCGTTCTTCGCCTTTACGCTTGTCGGCAAACTGGACGGAATACAGTTTCACCGCGACCGCGGCGTTGGAATGATGATGGTCGCGACATTACTGGCGGCCTGCAGTGCGATCTACGACAAATACCTAATGCAGAATTTGGGATTCCGGGCCGCTACCGTGCAGGCATGGTTTTCTATCTATCTGGTTCCTTTGATGATTCCGTTTGCCAGCTACTGGTGGTTTCGGCAGCGAAAGGTCACGCCGTTTCGTTTTCGTTGGTCGATCCCAATGATCGCCGCCTGTCTGCTTGCCGCAGACTACTTGTACTTTTCGGCGTTGCGCGTTGATGGCGCGATGATTTCGTTGGTTTCGCCAATTCGTCGAGTCTCTGTTGTGGTCGCATTCTTGGCTGGCAGCCAACTCTTCGGCGAAGCGAATTTGCGGCCCAAAGCTCTCTGCACGGCCATCATGTTGGCTGGGGTTTGGCTATTGGCCCTAGGCCAGGCGTGACGGAACTAGCAGGAAAGTCTGCCTATGTTTGTCGAATGCTCCCGTTAAAGCCGAGGTTTGTGGACAAGAAAACTTTACGATTTTGCCAAGCATTGTTAGCCTGAACGAGAGAGGCACAACCACACACCGGCAAGAGTTTCATGTCCGACTTGCTCAAGTCGCTGCGAGAGGAAATTCAGCGGCAAACGAAAAAGACGATGCGCGAAGCGTTGGCGAAGCTGCAGAAAAACTCTGCCCAGCATCGTCGCGACATTGCGAAGTTAAAACGCGAGTTAGACGCTGCGAACAAAAAAATCGAGTTTCTTGAGCGACAAGAAACCAAACGAATTGGTGACAGCGACGCCAAAGACGCGGAAAGCCAAAACGTTCGGTTTTCTCCCAAGTCAGTTCGATCGCACCGCACGCGGCTAGGGCTCTCGGCGGCCGAGTACGGAAAACTGCTGAATGTCTCATCCCAAACCGTTTACCAGTGGGAACAGGGCAAGACGCGGCCTCGCAAAAAACAACTGGTGCAGCTAGTCGAACTCCGTTCACTCGGAAAGAAAGAAGCACGAACCCGCTTGCGGCTACTTAGTGTGGAATCTGAATAGACGCCGAATCATTCTGGACGCTACCGCTGGGTAAACCCTTTGCTTGCACAGTAATGAAATTGCTGGCGCAGCTCGAATGTTCGCTGGGTTACATGTGAATTCCATGAGAACGCCGCGAGCGGTCATGGTTGTTTTTTCCTCCAGCCCGCTGGCGACATCTGCTATTCTCGTTTCAACCACGGGTGCACTTTCATCGACAAGATGTTCGTATCGCCGGGGCGGAAAACTGGGTTTTGGACGGAAGCAAAGATGGTTGGGGAAAAAGTGAATCGAATGACGACGCGCAACCAGTTTCTCGTGGCATTCGTTCTGGTCATTGCAAGCTGCTGCAGCCAACAGGTGGCGGCGTTTGAGATCGTCGTCGACTACTCATACGACACTCAGAACTTCTTCAACACCCAACAGAAACGTGACGCACTCGAAGCTGCTGCCGCTCGATACAGTCGCGTGATCGACTCTGAATTGTTAGCAGTCGGCCCAACGGTCGACGTGGTATGTGGCGATGGCTCGGTAACTTGCCCCGCACCATGGCGACTAGGATTTCCACACCCCGGAGAAGGCGGCCAATTCCAGAGCAGCACCGCGGCAAACGCGGACGACGATCCAATACCCGACGCGGCAAACGCGTATGGATTGGAGGGTTTAGAGGCCAACAAGTGGACGCTATACGCAGGCGGCCGACGGTTGACTTCGGCCGCTCAGGGTGGAACAGCAACCGGTTTGAATTTCCCCGATGTGTTCGAAGACTTCGAGGGACCGTTTCATCGCGGCGTGCTTCCGGTGACAGCGAACTCCACGAACGATTTGCCGATTTGGGGAGGCTCCGTGGCCTTCAACACCAATACGAATTGGCACTTCGATCTCGATACTCCGTTCGTACCAGGAAACGGATACATCGACTTCTACTCGATCGCACTTCATGAAATCGGCCACGCACTGGGCTTGGCCTCGCCCTGGAATCAATGGACACATCAACTCGACGGAATCTACTACCAGGGCACGAACGCTGTTGAGGCCTTCAACGCCGACAACGGTACGTCCGTGACGCAACTTCGCATCGAGGCAACGAACAACTTTCATTGGGCCGACAGCGTCGAGCAAAAGTCTTTCATCTTCAGTGCGGGCGAACCGAACACCGTTGGAACGATCGGCGACGGACTGCAAGATTTGATCATGGATCCGTCGCTAACATTCACCAGAGACAATCTTCGCTTCGAATTGACGAACGTCGACGTCGCCTCGCTCGAGGACGTGGGCTGGTCCGTCATCGAAGACCTGAGCGATCCGCTGGATCTCAACGGAGACGCGTTAGTCAACGCCGACGATCTGAATCTTGCCTGTGCTGCTCAACAACCATTGGATGAGTATTACGCGGCGCTGAACACAATACCCGGCGACGTTGATTTAGATGGCTACGTGCAGTTTGCCGACTTCCTGTTGTTGTCGACGTACTTTGGAACAGAGGGCAACTACTCGCGTGGTGACATCACCTGCGATGGCGAGATCAATTTTGGTGACTTCCTGTTGCTTTCCACTCAGTTTGGTAGGTCCGCTGCGGCTTCGCACGCCGCCAGCCAAAGCGTTCCAGAACCCACGTCGGGATTGGCAGCACTCATAGCGATGGTTGTCTTGGCAGCAGCTCGCAGGCGTCGACATTGATCGGACGCAGCCTGCTTTAGATTTGCCGGTAGTCGCTAGTTCTGGTTAGCTTGACGCCGCGGTGCTCACTTTACGAGCCACCACAATCCATCCGCTGGCCCGCAGTGGCTCGAGCAACCAAGGCAACGGCATGGGACCATCCTGCCGAGCATTCAACGGCATCGACTCCACGACCTCGAATTCGTGACGTCGCAACAGCGAAACCAACTCCTGCTTGCGAAACGAATGCAGATACATATTTGGAATGCCGCGGTACGGAAAAAAGCGATCACCCAGCTCGACGTCTTTCTTCCATCGCGAACGAAACAGGTTGCGTAGCATCCAAAGCGGACCTTCTGGATCGAATACATGAACCCAGTAGTTGTGCACCTGCAGTACAAACAGACCGCCTTCGACAAGGGCTCTACTGACATGGGCAACCGTGCGTTCACGTTGATCGCTGCCTCGGATCATTCCGAGCGTGCTGAACAGGCACACCGCGTAGTCGAAGGACTCGTCCCGAAAGCAACTGAGGTCGACTGCATTACCTCGAATACAGGCAACGCTGTCTCGAAGTGACGGCTTGCCGCGAACCGTTTCCAGCATCTGCTGCGATAGATCGAAGGCCACTCCGTGCAATCCACGCTCCAGCAGCGGCTCTAAGGCTCTCCCGGTTCCGCAGCCCAAATCCACGACCCACCGACCAGGCTTCAAGTGGTTGGCCATCACACGCTGGTCCAGGCCAAACATCCCGTGGTGCTGAAAATACCCGTCGTAATCCTGGGCGACACTGTGAGATTCCGAGTAATCCCACGTTCCAGGGGACACTCCGTCGGGAAGCTGCCAGGTCGCGCGTCGTTTTGAGTTCGCCATGTGATGATTTCGTGAAGAGCCGGAATACCGCGCGTTCGTGGCTGGTTGTGGGTCAAATGACTCACGATATAATGCGGGATTCACCAGTGGGCGTGAGACGCAGCAGTGCGGATGCAATCCGGTTTGTAGCTGTCGGCTTCTGGTAGCGAAAGAACTAGGGGTTTGCGACACGTTTTGGTCGCGTGAATAAAACAGGAGAAGTTATCGTGGCAGTGCGAGTAGCAATCAACGGGTTTGGCCGAATCGGACGTCTTACATTCCGCAATCTCATCGCCCGCGGAGACGACTTTGAAGTCGTCGGTATCAACGACCTGACCGACAATAACACGTTGGCAACGTTGCTGAAGTACGACAGTACTCATCGCCGATTCGACGGCACTGTCGATCACGATGACAAGAACCTGGTTGTCAACGGAAAGCAGATTCCTGTATTCGAACAACGCAATCCTGCTGAACTTCCTTGGGGTGACCTCGGCGTCGACATCGTTGTCGAAAGTACCGGTGTCTTCACCAATCGAAAGTCTGGCAGCAAGCCTGGTTACGACTCGCACCTAGACGCCGGTGCCAAGAAAGTCGTCATTAGTGCTCCCGCAAAAGACAGTCCTGACCTGACGGTTGTCCTGGGTGTCAACGATGACAAACTGACTGCAGACATGAAGTGCATTTCCAACGCGAGCTGCACAACAAACTGCTTGGCTCCTGTCGCCAAAGTCCTGCAAGACAGCTTTGGAATTGACCGTGGCCTGATGACGACGGTTCACGCCTACACGAATGATCAGCGTGTCCAAGACATGCCTCACAAAGATTTGTATCGTGCTCGTGCAGCTGCACAGAACATCATTCCGACATCCACCGGTGCGGCGAAAGCTGTTGCTCTGGTCATTCCAGAACTGGAAGGCAAACTGACCGGTATCGCAATGCGAGTTCCAGTCGTTACCGGCAGTGTTGTCGATCTGACGGTGCTGCTCAAGCAAAAGGTCACCGCTGAAGAAGTCAACAAGGCGGTCAAGGCTGCTGCTGATGGCCCGATGAAGGGAATCCTCTGCTACACCGAGGACCCAATCGTCTCGACAGACATCATTGGCGATCCGCACAGCTCAATTTTTGCTGGGCCGTTCACACAAGTCATGGCCGGCGAAATGGTCAAAGTCATCAGCTGGTACGACAACGAAATGGGCTACAGCACACGCACAGCAGACCTCTGCTCGAAGTTCGGCAACATGTAAACGCATTGCCAATTTCTGCGAACAAACTGCCCGATGCGTTTCGAACGCGTCGGGCTTTTTTCATGGATCCATCTGACCTGGATCCGATCCAGCAAGTCACAATGCCCGAAGAAGCAACTTTCGTGTAGGTGAAACCATGATTTCACGACTCAAGGCGACCATGCTGCTGTCGGAATGTCGAGGCGATGAAATCTGGGCCGTTGAGACATGTCAGCAAAAGGGCATACCCGATGCATGGATCGAGGAACTGGCCGACACCTACGAATCGGGATTTCGAAGCGATCGCGAGACGATCTACGACCAGAACGGGCTGACAAATCAGTATCACGGCGTGCGCGATCTACACCTTGCCTATAAGCTGGCCGAGTTCCTGGGTGTTGATTCTTCCCGCGCCGCGGAGTTTGCACTTAGTCGGGAAGCGGAGGTCCGGGCACTTCAAGAAGCGGTGGATGAGCTCTGAAGTCTGGTCAGCCCCAAGCAGCAATGGACAGTTGAGTCAGGCGCGGATGACTAGAACAGATTAGCGTCCATGTGAGCGCACGAAAAAAGGCGACCACACCGTGATCGCCCTGCAG
>CAYQMZ010000553.1:0-5793 GCA_964418725.1 uncultured Pirellulaceae bacterium | reverse complement strand
TCAAAAACAACCCGTGGTTTGAGGATTCTGTCATTCCGTATTTAAGACGAAAAGTCAAATCGTTGCGCAACACGTAGCTTGGTCTGTCCCAGACCGAGAAACTTCACGTAGGCGAGTCTGGGACAGACTTGTCTACGTGGATCTGTAATGCCCTCTGGTCACTCCTACTTGATGTCACGCTTACCAAGAAACTCGCGGATCTTTTTGGCGATGAATGGGCCTTCTTCCTCCAACGCAAAGTGGCCGGTGTTGAGGATGTTGTAGTCGATATCCTTTACGTCACGACGGTATTGCTAGTACCAAAGCTGCCGACGCTCAAGGAGTGGGCCTACGCCGGGTTTACGTTTGACATGTTGGGGGCCGGTAATCATCAGTTCCTCCGCGTCCCAAGTCACCTTGAATCCGGTTGAAAATCTCGGCTTTGCCAGATGAAGCTCTGAATTCTCTCACTGCCGGTGTATCAGAAAATGGGAGCGGCTCAAGGGCCGTTAGACTTGCATAGCACGCGCATCAGATTTTGGAGAGCACTCCGCCTGCCGAATTAGGCTTCAAGGAATTTGTGTGTGGTTAAATGACAACACAATTCCGACGATGCGCATTACCAACGGGAACATATCACGCCAATCGCCAGCGAAATCACGACACGGAATTCCATTGTATGAAATGCTCCGCTCTTGGTCTTGTGGTAACTCAAGAAACAACAGAGAAAGAGTTGGCGTTTTGGCAAAACTGAATTCGAGACTGAAGGAATTGCACATTCGTCTCACCCAAGAATGAACGTCTACTCTCTACGTTAAGAGATTTTGAACAAAGAACACTGTCCGCTGTCATTTTCCTCAAGCAAGATCATGAAATTCAGAGTTGAGAAGATCAATCGGGTTAGCAACAACATTCGCGAACTACAGTTAGCTGCTTGTGACAGCGGAGAGCTTGCGAGGTTCGAAGGCGGCGCGCATGTCGAAGTCACATTTGAATCCGAAGGAAACAAAAAGCGATTTCAATGTTCACTTTGTGGTGATCCGTTCGATGAAAAATATCGAATAGCAGTAAGTGAAAACGCTCACTCCTCAAGTCCGATGGCAGAATTCAACAGGCGCGTTTTGATCGATGATGTAATTAATTTAAGTACTCCTTCAAACAATATTTCGCTGGATTTGGGCACGAATCACCGCGTTTTCATTGCGAGCGGAATCGGAATCGCGCCGGTATTGTCGATGGTATATGAGCTGCATTTAGCAGCTCAGTCTTTTGAACTTCATTATCTTGTTACAAACCTAGGCGATGCCGCGTTCTTGCCGGAACTAAAGGTACTTTGCGACGATCAGTTGTTTCTCTATGAGAGCGACAAAGGCAACACAATTGCCCCTGCTGAAGTTGTTGCTCGACTTGATCCCGAAAGCCACGTTTTCACATGCGGACCAAAAAATCTAATTGAGGATGTTCGCGTTTCGATCATAGAAGCTGGTCGCGAGTACGATCGCCTGCACTGCGCTGTAGGAATTGATACGTGACAGTCTCTAAAGATCTATCCGACCTTCGATTGGCGTTTAGCGGGTGTGATCGTCGCGTCTTCGGCTGCTCCAACCTATTTCCCGCTCAAGCGGATGGCCCATGGCAACGACTATGTTGATGGTGGCTTGTGGGCTGTTGATCCAGGAGTCGTGCATTGTCGGAAGCCGTTGAAATCACTGAGCAGTGCTGCCGCAAGGCCGACAAACGTTTCGACCTTCGGGATGTGGCGATGCTGTCCATCGGCGCAGGTCAAGCAGCCTATTCATTGGTACCTCCAGCGGGTGACGCCGGAATGTTGTATTGGAGCCAACATATCGCGAACGTCATGGGTGCCTCACAAGTGCAAGGTGCGCACTTGCCTTTGACGATTGTCTTGGGGGATCGATACGTTCAAGTCGACTTTCCGCTGGACGATCCCGCGTGGACGTTGGATAACGTGGGTATGACTGACGAGTGGTTCTCCCTGGGAATAAAGCATGGCGAGAAATTGTATTCGAATCTTAGCAGTCGATTCTTTACTGATACGACAACGCCTTATGACCCGTGCGCCACCTGTGAAGGGGTTTGACTTTAGTTCCAAATCTGATTTTAGTTCCGAATAGAGGTAAGGGGTTGCTGCCCAGACGCGTCAAAGCTGTGAAGTCGAAACAACTCAAGTTCGACGAACGTCAAACAACTTTCCTGGGAGCAATACGATGGACCCTCGTTTCGTAACTAAACAGATTCACGCCTACCTTGATTACCCTGTGGCAATTGCGCTGATTGGATTGCCATTCCTACTTGGGCTTGGTAGCTCGAACCCTCTGGCACTCTGGTTGAGCGTCGGCACAGGTATAGCAGCTTTCGTCCTGACAGTTCTCACGGACCATCAAACTGGTGTACTAAAGGTGCTTCCCTATTCCCTTCACTTGCTCGTGGATTTCATAGTGGCCGTTGTATTCATCGTAAGCCCGCTTGCTTTAGGGTTCACAGGGATTGACGCTTGGTTTTACTGGGCGAACGCGGCAGCCGTGTTGGCAGTGGTTGGATTGCACAAGCCGGATGCTTCAGATGCAGCACACGTCGCATCGTAGTCCAGTTAATGCAGCGGCATGACATTCCTTGCGCAATCGAATCCACTACAACCCCGCAATGCTCGACAGCAACCCGGGGTGTTTCGTGGAATGACTGAAACGTTGTGCGTACATACCCGTGATTCGTATCAGATTCGGCTGTTCCATCGTGCCGGATTTAGATGGCGCACGACGCCTATCGGTGTTGACGACCTTGAGATTGAACAAGATCGACGACTTTGATGGTGGTTTGGTGTAGCAATGCAAGTACGGACGAAGATGCGCTTCCTGGTACATGTGAAATGACGATTTGCGTTGGATTGGCGTGGCGTGGCGAAACTCGCGAACGTAACGGACGATCTCGGTAGTGTTGTCAACCACGTCTACGGCCACGATTCCTACAAGGCTCCATCGCCAAGCTTTGCCAACGGAATCGGTAACGAACGACAAGTAGATCGATGTTCGCAACCAATGCAGCTAGCGGTTCGCGATCCGAGAAGTCACTCCTACGACAGACTTTGATCGGATCGGTTTGAGAGGCGTTCATTCAGTATTCTCGCGTATGTCCAGCTGCGCGTCGTTGGCTGTCCGGTAACAGTCAGGCGCTTTGAAACTCAAGGATCGTGCCTGACGAACCCAGAATTGGGCATTAATCCGTTTCTCTTGGTGACCGGCCAGTCCATCGACGGTAGGCCGCTCGGAACGCCTTGTCGCCTGAGAAACCAATGCGAACCGCAATTTCTTCGATTGTCAAAGAAGGCAATCGCAGGTAGGTATCGGCCATTCTAAGGCGGACTGCGTCCAATCGATCTTGAAAAGTCGTTCCTTCGTCCTTCAGTCGCCTTTGAACTGTGCGTTCCGTCATGCCAAGCGCCAACGAAATGTCCGGCAGATCAAACGAGCCTAAACGGATTGCTTGCTCGACCGCGTCGACGATTGAAGAATCGTCGAGTTGCCTCTTTAATGCCGATGCAGCAAACGCAAGTTGATCATATAAAACTGCGTCGGAGAGTAGCGACTCCTTATTCAAGGAGTCCGTCGATATCGCCATTTGATTGTGTTGGGCATCGAAGGTGATCGGGCATCGAAGGAACCCTTCTAACAACTGAACTTTGACAGGAGGAGATTGAATGAGCGACACCCGTTCTGCCTGAAAATCACCACCTACTGCAAGCCGCCCAAAGGTTGTCATGGCGGCCGCCCAAGCAACTGCAACGTGTTCAGCCGCATCCTCGTCACATGAATCGAGAAGGTGCAATGTCCAAGTTGTGTTCTTTGCTCCAGGCTTTGACTCCAATTGATACCACGTCGCGAGTTGGTTCCCAAATTCGACGAATGTGCTAAACATCTCCGCAAGGGTTGGTGCATGCGTTGCCGCCAATCCACATGGGCCAAGAAGACAAGGGTGAAGGTGTTGAGCAGCCTCGAAACCGAAGTGTTGTTTTTTTCCCAGGCGACTTGCTGACAACATGACCTTTGGTAGCACTTCTGCAATGGAATGGCTTGATGCCGCTTCAAAGAAGTCGATGGGAAGTTGCATATCCTCCAGTATTGTTTCTGACGATACGCCCTCCAGCGATGCGCGCTGCAACAAGTACATGCACGCCATTCGTTCACCATTCATCTATTAGACGATCTCCAAGTTTCCTACTCATTGCACTGCGTGCCTACGAAACGCCTCCACCATTACTTGCGACGGCGTGATGGCTAACATAGGGTTGGTCGCGACGGGAATTCTCGCAGTTGTTCACCAGTTTCAGCGAATCTGTTCAGTCAAGACAAAATCGTTTCCGCCGCTGTGGCACCCCGTGCATAGACTTGCACCGAGTCCGGCAGCAACGGGCTTCGCGGAATCCGTCGTGCTTAGGTTCTCATACCAATACCAACTGTCGCCGCCTGCGCCCTCTTTGGTCTTCAGCATTGCAGCCCAACCGATGTGACTCCCATCCTTGTGCAATTCCTTAATCGCAGCTGAGCCAACTGGGTGAGTCCTATTCCCGGCTGTCATGCTAGCAGTGAGCTTGTCGTTCGCAAACACACGAACATCGCCATGAGCAGCGACTGACGCGGATTGGTGAATGTTCGACTCCGCCTCGTAGTTGGCATATTTTTTCTTTGCCAACCAGTTGAAGAGCTTTACTGAGTAGTTATCGCCAGCTTTCTTACTGGAATCTCCTAGCATTGAATCAGCCATGTCACGAGCCTTGTCATCCATCTTCATCGCGGTCTCCTTTACCTTGCGACTCTTGGGGTCTGCAGACCTGAGAACCGGATAGTACTGAGTGAAAACCCAGTCCTGATCGGCACTGGCTTGATGACACGCATTGCACTTTTCGGTCGGAAACATCTTGGCTGTCTTGCTGTATGTTTTCTCGTGCCCAAAGCTAAAATATGCCCATCCACCAGGCTCATTGGCAAAACGCTTGGTGTCCTTCACCGTGACCTCAAGTCCCTGAAAGTCGCCCATGAAATATCCATTTCCGCTAACCGCCGCTTTGCTTCCGACTGACACCAATTCTTTGGCAATCATCGTGCCGTCAGGGAACTCACCCGTAGCTTCGTATGCAGTGAAGCTGTCTGGGTCCATGTAAACGTTGTGGAATTCTGGAAACGCAGCCATCCCGTTGTTCATGTCGTTCGGCGTTACGGGAGTACCTATATAGACCCACTTCCGCCAGCCATCCGGTCGAACTAACTCGCCAGTCGCGGTATACCGCGCTGCTGTCGCTCGGAAACTGTCCTGATCCTGATCGTCAGTTTGAGCATGCGATGTGATGAGCATTGCTGAAGCCGTGATCAGCAAAACCAACCCAAAAATGGTGAAACGCTTCATGATGATCGTCCTTGTTGTGAGTGAATGGGGTGAGTAGAAGTATGGCGGTGAATGCTACAGTGGAGCGTTCAACCTCCACACATCTGGATGGCGACATGGCGCACATAAATGACGCCACGATCAGGGTGACTTCGGTTTTCGAGTCAGCGTCTGGCCTTTCTTCAACCCGCTTCACGTCGCGAGTAATTGAATTGGTCACCTCCCAAGAATAGGTATCGCCATCGGCAGCACAGGTCGTAGGTGTCGTCGTATTTGTCCTCGCGGGTAAGTTTATTGTAGGTAGTCATTGAGAACTCGTCGTGCGAGTGGGATTTCGCAATCGTCAGCGCTACGCATTTGACGTCTGTGTCGCTTCTCGCTACAGCGTCAAACCGTATCGAGTTCGTGGGTTGGTTG
>CAYQMZ010000552.1:0-5811 GCA_964418725.1 uncultured Pirellulaceae bacterium | reverse complement strand
GAATAGGCGATGGTCGCGCCCAGTGAGCAGAAAGACTGGAAGAAAACTGACGATCGTTGTGGTGACCGCCGTGATAACCGCAGGGATCACCTCCATTGCCGATTCGCGAATGACATCCAATCGTCGTGCGCTGCCTCCTTGTGAGCCCTGTGCCTCCCATTCGGCCAACGCGTCGTAGACATTTTCGAGCACGATGATACCCATGTCGACCATTGTTCCAATTGCGATAGCGATACCCGCGAGCGACATGATGTTCGCGTCAACGCCGAACAGATGCATGGCGATGAAGGACATCAGCACGGCGATCGGCAACGTGACGGCGATAATGATGCTTGCGCGAATATGCAGCAAAAACAACAACATGACGACGATCGTGACGACGGTTTCCTCGGACAGTGCCGTGCTAAGCGTAGCGATGGTTTCGCCGATCAGTTGAGTGCGATCGTAGATGCCGATGATCTGAACGCCATGCAACTCGGGCTCGAGCGAGGCAATCTTAGCCTTCACGCGATCGATGACTTTTCGAGGATTCTCTCCATGACGCATCACGACGACGCCACCGACGGCTTCGTGCCCGTTGTAGTCGAGTGCACCTCGGCGGAACGCCGGACCCGTCTGCACCTTCGCGAGTTCTCCAACCGTGATTGGGACGCCGTTGTTGGTTGAGACGACGGTGTCTTCGATCTGCTCGATCGTTTCCGCCTCGGTCTTGCCCGAACCAATGAATCCACGTCCGCGAACGATGAACTCCATCCCACTTTTCTCGACAGTTTTCGCTCCGACGTCGATATTGGACGCTTTGACGGCGTTGATTACGGCGCTCAGCGGCAGTTTGTGGTATCGAAGTTCGTCAGGGTCGATCTCGATCTGATATTGCTTGACGTATCCACCGATCGAGGCAACTTCCGCCACGCCTTTGACCGATTGCAAAGCGTATTTGATGAAGAAGTCTTGTTGCGAACGAAGTGTCGCCAGATCCATTCCGGGCGGCGCCTTCAACACGTAGTAGTAGATTTGTCCGAGCGCCGTTGCATCAGGAGCCAGCGTTGGCGTGACGTCATCGGGCAGAGAACCGGCGACGGTAGTCAATTGCTCCGCGACTCTGGATCTGGCCCAATAGAAGTCAACGTTGTCGTCGAATGTGACTTGGACGAAACTGAACCCGAACATGCTTTTACCGCGGACACTGCTTGCTCCAGGAACCGCTTGTAGTGCAATCGACAACGGATAAGTGATCTGGTCTTCGATGTCCTTCGGCGATCGGCCCATCCATTCCGTGAGTACGATGACTTGGTTTTCGCCAACATTGGGAATCGCATCCACCGGTACATTGCGTGCCGCGTAGATCCCGTAAGCAACAACGCCGGCGCATATCAGCAAGACTAGCAGTCGTTCGCGAATGCAAAAGTCAATGAGATGTTTCATGGTTGTTTCTGCCAGTCTAGTCGACGATCATCTCAATCTCACCAATCTCAGGAACCTCAAAGGCATCAACCTCCTGCGCGTCCGTGGGGCCATCTCGCTTGTAGGCCGCAATTTTTGCGAGATGCAGTTGTGGATCCTGGAGCACATCCTCCTTGCAAGCCAGGCAGCAGATGAACACAACTTGGTTGTCAACTTCCACTTTCAACGGGACGCCCATCGATCCAAGTTTGTATTCCGTCACTGGGCAAATGATTTGCTCGATCGCAAGCGACTGTTCGGAGTCAGGGAGCTGTTGGATTTCGGCAAGTTCCTTTGCAGTGAATCCGGCAACCATCTCTAAAGGCGGCGCGGCCCTGGAAGGATCGATCAGCGAAGGATTGCCAGCCAGCTGCATCTGAGAGTCGATCAAGAAGTTGCCGGAGGTCGCCACTTTTTCGCCTTCGGCAAGCCCCTTTGTGATTACCGTGGATGGGCCGTTACTCGGGCCTGTGATGACGCGTCGAATTTCGAAGCGACCGGTCTCGGTTTCAACGTACACGATGCTGTGATCGGCCGCGCTGAGTATCGAGTTCCGAGGAACCACAAGTGCGTCGCGGGCAATGTCCTGGCTGACGGGGGCCTCGACCGTAGCTTTCGCATAGTCCCCGATCCGGATATTTCCGCTTTCGTTGTCTAACACAACGCGGACCGAGACCGTTCTCGATGCTTGGTTGACCGCGGGATCGATGAACGCGATATGCCCATAGATGTCTTGGTCTGGCATTGACTTCAATTGTGCTTTGACGGTCTGTCCGATTCGCACGGTCGAGGCATCATTTGGAAACAACTTCAACTGCAGCCATACCGTTGAAAGGTCGGCTAGACGAAATACCGGTTGGCCTTCCTGGACGTAAGCGCCTTCGACTGCCAAGCGGTCGGTAACGGTACCACTCATCGGAGCAAGCACATCGAATTGGCTTGCAGCTTTGCCGCCATTCCTGAGTTGATCGATTTGCTGCTTGGACATGCCAAGCTCGACCAAGCGTTGTGTTGCGTTGGACTGCAGTCGCGCATTGGCGTCCGCGAGGGTAGTAATTCCATTGCCTCGGCCAGCGTTGTTGACTGCTTGCAGGAACTCCACCTGAGCCGAGTACATGTCTGGCGAGTAGAACGAAGCCAATCGGTCGCCTTCCTGGACGACAGCCCCAACGTAGTCGACGTACATCTTCTCGAATCGTCCCGTCGTGTAGGCCGATATCGTCTTCATCTTACTTTCGTCGTAGCCAACTTCGCCCACCGCTTTGATCGTGCGTTGCAACGGGATGCGTTGGACGCTGGCTGTTTGAATGTTGACGACCCGGCGGGTTGCCGCATCGACGACCACGGATCGTTCGTCGCCGCCAGATGCACCACCGCCCGCCGCAACCAGCTCCATCGCGCAGACGGGGCAACGACCGGGTTCCTTTTGTGGTGGCGTGCACATCATTGGACAGATGTAGTCCACGTCCACTGCTGCCGCGGACTGCCCGGGGCTTGATTGCGAATCGCTAGAAGTGATCCAACCAGTGCGTTGAGCGACCCCCAACAACGCAAGCAGTAACACGCCGGCCGCGAGAAACATCAATGGCTGCGCAATGAAACGAACCAAGTAACCCACACGCGATTTCATCGGCGCGGATGTTGAATCAGACTGTTGAGCTTGGTCGGTCATCAAGGGTTCCTACGCTGCTCGAGAATATTGTGCTTTGGGGGCTGCCTGCCTCTGCTGGCCTACTGCAATCTGTTTTTTCCCGAAGTGGCTTTTTCCTTCGAGAGCGAAGCGACGTAGTAACTGTCCACTTTAGACAGGAATTTTGTAGGTTCCTTTGCAATTTTCTTGGTACACGGCGGGCAGCACACGAATACGAGTTGGCCGTTTACGATCGTTGATTTGGCGTTGCTTGGAAGCTCCTTTTCCATCACAGGACAGAACTTCTGTGCCTTCGCAACGTTTGCCGTAACCGAGGCCCAATGCTGGGCGTTCACCTTTCCCGCTTTGCAGCCTTCGCAACACAGAAACGTATCCATTCCGCCGACTTTCACTTTCAACGGCGTTCCCATACGGCCCAGCGGCTTACCGGAGACCGGGCAAATCTTTTGCACGGCAACTTTTAGTTGGTCGCGTTCGGACAAGTTATCGAGGTGTGCCGCCGTCTTGCCAGTTGGGCCGACTTTCGCCTCAGGCTTGTTGGCTGCTGTTGCGTTGCGGTAATAGCCGGCTAGTTTTGTCAGATACTTCTTGGGCTCCGCCCGGATTTTCTTGGTGCACGGTGGGCAGCAAATGTAAATCGTCTGGCCATTGATGTTCGTCGATTTGGGATTGGCCGGTAGCGGTTTCTCCATGACCGGGCAGATTCCCTGTGCCGCGGCGAAGTTCTTATGAATAGTAACCCAGTGTTTGGCGTCAATCTTGCCTTTGGCACACCTCTTACAACACAAAAATATCTCTTCAGCGCCGATCTTTACCTTCATCGGATTGTCTACGCTTGCCAGCTCATTGCCGGAAACCGGGCAGATCTTCTGCACCGCGAGTTTCGTGCGATCAAATTCGCTCAGAGTGGTCCCTTGTCCAAGTGCATACGATGCCAGTGAAATAGCAACGGCAATACTTGTGATCTGTAACAGACGGTTCATCATTTCATTCCTTGATTCGTCGGAGTCGTTTGAGACTTGTTCGCTCGAGGCCCTTGTCTTTTGGGCGTGATGTTGGCGACATGAAACCGCATCGCTTGCAGCAGCAAGCGCGTGGTTCTCGCCTGGACGGTCTTAGATAGCGCAGTCCAACATCCTGTTGGAACGTCGGCGCATACCGGTAGCGCAAGAAGATTTAGATCAACCAGAGACCGTAGCGTCGATGGAAGTCGTTGCCGGAAAAGTGGACCAAGGAGTCGACGCTTGGCCAGGACGTGGAGTCCGATGCAGATGGGAAGTCCGGCGAATTCCGCTTAGCCGTGATCTCGACGAACTGCTCGATGGATCGACTCTCGGTCTGCGCCGGAATTGAATCTGGCGGATCGTTGCAGCCACAATCGCAGACTTGCGCGGTCTGCGTTTTCGGTGGCTCAGACGCACAACAAGTCTTCGGTGAATCGGACTGTGCGTTGCAATGGTTAGTTTCCGCACGCAGTGCTTCGTGGTGGCAACAACTCTCTGCGTCTTGGTTAGAGTTGTCGCTTCTCGAAGAACTGCAGCAACAAGAGCTCTGCTCTTTGGCAACAGAAGAACACTGACATTGCCCACCAACACATGCAGTTTGCGCTAGCGGCAAATACGCGAATGTGTTCGCGGTTATCGCCGCGATCAACAGCAGGTAGGTGACTGGCTTCGTCATGTATTTTGTCTGTAGGTAGATCCGGTTTGCTACGCAAGGCCAACTTGGTGCTAGCCTTCTTTCGAGAAGCGACCGCGTGGGCTAGCGTGCCGAGTCGTTAGTTCTTTGAAAAGTAGGGCCCGGTTCCTACCGGCCTTTGTACGGTCCTACTCCCGTTTTGTCCGGTAGGAACCGGACCTACGAATCAAACGAAGCAGCACACTACGGGGACTTTGCCGAGCGTTGCGTTTAGAGTCCGCGCGCAGTGCCGCGGCGCAGGCGGAACTAGCTAAGTTTGCCAGACGCAGAATTCAATCTGGCGAGAAGGTACCGAGATCGGCCTGTCGGACCTGGGTGTTGCCTTCGCGGAAGGCTGAGTGGCCTGCAATGACAGCACAACTAATGATGGTACGGCACCGATCAGTTCTTCGGCGGATTGTCGTGACGGGGTAGGGGCCTGGTCTTGCTGCTCCCCGGCGCCGTTGCAACCACAGCTCCGCGATGCGATTTCCTCGCCGCCTTCTTCGTGGCAGCAGCATGAAGACGGTGTAGCGGTTGGCTTGGAGCAGCAAGGCGACTGATCGCAAGTCGTCGGTTCAACGTTGGGAGTCCGCTCGGCGCAACAAGCTGCTTCGGCTGCTCGTGCCTGACAGCAGCATGCGTTTGGAATCACGAACAACTGACCTGCGAGCACGAGTAGTGCGAGCAATGGAGCGAGTGATTGGTGACCGAAGCTGAGCATGACCGCGAACCGGTGAGTGGTGCCGTTACCTGGCTCAATCATACGTAGTGCAGAGCACGAAGCAAGTTAAGTGGCTAACGTTCGCGTTTTTCCGGTGATGCGTATCGCAAGTTCAGAGCGACGCAGATTAAATCCCTGAACCATCCACGGCGTGGCCGGTTGCTTGCGAAATCCTCGCGAGTGCCGTTGCGAGTTGTGAGATAGATTTGTGGTAGCCGAGTTCCAAAGTGATCACGTTGCGAACGGAACGAATCACACGGTCAAATTCGACTTTTCCGAGCGAGTAGGCATCTTGGTTGGCTGCTAACGTTCGCTT
>CAYQMZ010000551.1:0-5820 GCA_964418725.1 uncultured Pirellulaceae bacterium | reverse complement strand
GTATAGGGTTGCGTTTCGTTTGGCGTGGGTCTCAAATCTGGACGGGATTTGGAGAGGGCGTCCAGCGATGCGAATGTATCGTTTCGCATCAGTTCAATTTTGAACACGTCGCAAAATGAGATTATCAGATTGAGACGAAGGCCAACCTTATGAGCTGCGTCCGGTTAGCCCTGTCGGCAAGCGGGGAGCAGTCTGGCCCGTTATCAGTTTTCAGCGGCATTCTCAAATGGAACGTCGTCGAACTTGATGGTCTTGGGAGACCCTGTGTTGGGCTTGGCCGGCGCCTCAATCGAGATCGATTTCAGTTCATCAACGAGCACTGAGTTACCATTGTCTGAATCTTCGGAGGGCGTTGATGATGCTGTGCTGGGTTCCTCAGCTGTCTCCGTGGCCTCAGTTAACGTCTCAGTTTCAGACTCATCCGAATCGACAGTTTCGTTCGGCTGCAACGCCGATTCAGATTGCACCTCGGTGGGAGCGTACAAGACGTCCGAATCTACTTCATCGATTCCCGTTGCTCGACGCGGAGACTGATTGAAGGTCTCTTTGCTGACAGGGCAGGGCGATGCCATGCAGTAGTCCATGCGTGGCTTGAAACGCCGGAACTCTTTGCGATAGGAACGGTAGTGTTCTGGTGACCACGGACCTTCGGCGAGGTGCACACCCATGTAGTTCAGGTAGGTGCCGCGATTCACGTGCATGTCTGCTACCGACGCGTTGTAGTCGACGAGTGCCTGAGAGTACGCCGAGTCCGCGTCTGCCGTACGTTGCTGTGCTTGTAGAACGAACTCTAGTAGTTCTTCGCCGGCTTCATACTTGGCATTCGCGGCTTCGAGTCGTTGCCGTTCTGCGATCGAGCGATTAAAGCTACCGCGTGCGACAGCGTAGGCACGCTCCATTTCTGCAAATTGAGCCGATAAGTTGCTGCTGATGGTGAGTTCTTGGTTTCGAAGTACGGCGCGTTCGCGAGCTAGTCGTAGTTGTGCCGAGCGAACAGCAGCGTGTTCTCGACGTTTGCCGAGGGTCGTAGTGAAATTCAGTCCGAGCTGCCAACCCTGCAGGTCGCCTCCCCACAAGTCGTTGTAAGCACTGCCGTTCAATTGATCACGATTTCCGAGCAGGGCATCGCCGAAACCGCGGAATCGATAGAGCCCCACTAGATCCAATTGAGAAAGCAGGAAGTTCCGCGATGCCAAAAGTTCGTTTTCGCGTTGTTTAATAGTCCACCGCTGGCGACGCAGTTCGACGCGACGTTCGAAGGCCATTTCCAGGCACTCTTGCCAATCAAAGACGCGTTTGGCAATAGACGGCTCATCGACTGGTCGAATGAGGCGACCGTCGTTGGCGGGGACGCCCAGCAAGCGACGAAGGTTCCGTTCAGAGCTGTACACACCTACAACGCCACCACCGCTGCCGCCACCACTGAGTGCATTCTGCATTGCGATCTGCGCTTGGTAGTAGGTCGCACGTGCCAACGCTTCGACTTCGATGTCGGCTGCACCAAACTCCAACTGTTGCTGTACGGTACGCCACGATGCTAAAGCTGCCTCGTACGCGGCGGTTCGAGCGTCCAGGTTGCGATACGCGAAGTACAGTTGCCAGTACGCGTCTTCGACGTCACGAATCAGCGTCCGGACGGCAAGTTCGAAGTCCGCCAAAGCGATATCTGTGCGAATCCTGGCCAACACGACGCCGTTGTAGCCACCAATTCCTGCGTTGGGCCCAGCGATTCGGTTGTATTCAATGCCGCGTCCCCGGAGCAGAGGTTGGCGGACTTCGCCTTCCATACGCACGTTGTAAACGCTGCGGAACAAGTTGGACGGCGTGTTGTTTCGTGAATAGTCGGTAACCGTTCGCAATAAGAACTGAGTACCTGGAACGGATCTCTTTGAAAGTTCCAATGTGTGGGCTGCGGTGTTCGAAGCGATCGATGTTGCTCCACCACCCACGAACGCGTTGTTAAACGAACGCTCGTCACGAATAAAGTTAATGTTCGAATTCACCTGAGCGTCGAACGCACTCAAGGCAGCCTCGACACCGCCCTGGGGGTCAATTTCTTGAAGAGCAACGTCGTAGACAGTCGGTGCGCCCTGAGCTCCCGTTAGCACGCGACCGCCGATGCTGCGGATCACGTCGCTGTTGGACAACGTCATCTGTACCGCTTCTTCGAGCGTGAGTTCCCAAGGCACGGGATCCTCTGACTGATTCACGGTCAGAGGCTCGCTGACATTCGTTGCGATGTCGGTTGGCGGACACTCGTAGTTGGGCGTGCTAATCTTCCTTTGGATGGGTGGCTCGCAGACCGGTGGCTCAGCCCGACGAAGAGACTTTTTAACCGGCCCGTTGGCGTTGTGGAACGTATTGCAACCGCTGCAGAACATTGCCGTAATCGTGAGGGTCACGATAGGTATCCCAGGAGGAAGGAATGCTGGCATCGAAGGGAACATAAACCCATTACCCTTCTAATCGATCATCGGAATACTGCTGATCTTTCTGCCCACATTCGCCGTCAAGCCCGGAGACTTTGCTCAATCGGACCGATAGACTTGGAAGAGTTTTCCAGCAAAGCCGGTCATGCCAGTGAGCACTTGCCGATCTGTTCGTCGGACCTCACCAAGTCGGGCCTCCGCGCCTGCCAGCCTTTCGTAATGCTCAAAATTGAACCAACCCGAACGTCACTCACGGACGCGCTTGAAGGCTTGAAATCGGACTTTGCCGGAGAGATCCGCATCGACTCCATTTCTCGAACGCTGTACGCCACAGATGCGTCCGTGTATCAGGAAGTACCTGAGGCGGTGGCGACGCCAGCAACGGATCGAGACATTCAACGACTAGTCAAACTGGCTCGCGAACAGGGAACGAGTCTGATCCCAAGAACGGCAGGAACGTCGCTGGCTGGGCAGGTTGTCGGCAAGGGGATCGTGGTTGATGTGTCGAAGCACTTCACGCAAATATTGGAGATCAACAAGCAAGAACGCTGGGTTCGTGTTCAGCCCGGTGTGATCCGCAATGAATTGAATGCTGCACTGGCCGAACATGGTTTGCTGTTTGGACCAGAGACGTCAACACAAAACCGTGCGATGGTCGGAGGTATGGTTGGCAACAATTCATGCGGCTCGAACTCGGTTGTCTACGGCAGCACACGTGATCACGTACTGGAACTGAAGGGCTTGTTCAGTGATGGAAGTGCTGGGCACTTTCGTGATCTAAACGCGGCTGAGTTTCACGCGAAGTGCGACGGCAAAGACTTTGAATCGGAAGTCTATCGAGGCGTGCGAGACTTGCTTTCGAATGCTGACGTACGAGAAGAAATCACACGCGAGTTTCCTAAGCCAGAGATTCCAAGACGCAACACTGGCTATGCCGTCGACCTGTTGATGGATGCCCAGTCATTGGACAAACGTAGCGACAAGCCATTCAACTTTTGCAAGTTGCTTGCTGGGTCCGAGGGAACGCTGTTCTTTACAACCGAACTAAAGCTGCGTTGTCTGCCTTTGCCGCCTCCGGTTTCCGGTGTTCTGTGCGTGAATTTCAAGTCGATCGAGGAATCGCTGAAGGCAACTCTGATCGCAGTGAAGCATCAACCTTACGCTTGCGAGTTGATTGACCAATTCGTCCTGGACGGGGCCGCACGCAACATTGAACAGCGTGCCAACATGACGTTCGTTGAAGGCAAGCCTGGAGCGATCCTGATTATTGCCTTGCGAGCTGAAACGGACGAACAGTTGCAAGGTATGGCGAAGAAGCTGACCGATGAACTGCAAGCCGCATCGCTTGGCTATCACTATCCGCTGCTGTCGGGTGTCGAGGAGCAAAAAGCGTGGGATTTGCGGAAGGCTGGGCTGGGAATTCTGAATACCATTCCCGGGGATGAAAAACCTCAGTGTGTGATTGAGGACACGGCTGTTGCGGTTGACGACTTGCCAGACTACATCCGCGAGTTCAACGAGAATTTGAAACGCGACTACGGCAAGGAGTGTGTCCACTACGCGCATGCCGGGTCAGGTGAGATTCACTTACGGCCCATCCTGAACCTGAAAACGCAAGAAGGCAAGCAGCAGTTTCGTGACATCGCCTCGGACATAGCTGCGCTCGTGAAAAAGTACCGCGGATCGCTGAGCGGCGAGCACGGAGATGGTCGGCTGCGGGGCGAGTTCCTGCAGCAAATGATCGGCGAGAAGAACTATGAGGTCATCCGACAGATCAAACACATCTGGGATCCGCAAAACGTTTTCAACCCGAACAAGATCGTCGATACGCCGCCCATGAATGAAGGGTTGCGTTTTGATCCAGGACAACCGACGTATCAGTTCGAGACGCTGTTCGATTTTAGCGAAACACAGGGTGTACTGCGGGCTGCAGAGATGTGCAGCGGCTCGGGAGACTGTCGCAAGACGGAAATTACTGGCGGCACGATGTGTCCCAGTTACATGGCAACGCGAGATGAAAAGGAGACAACGCGGGCGAGAGCGAACATGCTTCGGCACAGCATGACGAAGCCTGAAGATCTCTCGAAGCCCTTTACGAGTCATGAAGTGAAGGAAGTTCTGGATTTGTGCCTGTCCTGCAAGGGCTGTAAGCGCGAGTGCCCTTCGAATGTCGACATGGCGAAGTTAAAAGCGGAGTTCATGCAAGGCTACTATGATCAACACGGAGTGCCACGACGCGCGAAACTGATTGCGAACTTTGCGAAGAACAGTGCGGTCGCGTCACTTGTCCCATGGCTTTTCAATTTTGTCGTTGGGACGGAACCGTTTGCCACCTGGTTTAAGCGTTTTGCTGGGTTCGCGCCCGAACGCTCGCTTCCGAAACTTCATCGCACAACCTTGCGACGTTGGTTTCAGTCACACGTTGCACACGCGAATGCCGGGCGGCACGGGCGAGTTTTGTTGTTCTGCGATGAGTTCACGAACTACAACGATACGCCAATTGGAATCGCGGCTGTTGAATTGTTAGAGCGACTCGGTTTCGCCGTCGACATGCCTTCCCACGACGAGAGTGGTCGTGCGGCGTTGTCGAAGGGACTCGTTCGTCAGGCTCGTGAACATGCGGAAGCAAACGTACGAGCGTTGAAGGATCACGTTTCCGCGGAAACACCGTTGCTGGGAATCGAGCCGTCCGCAATTCTCGGTTTTCGCGATGAATATCCGGCGCTGGTGCGGCCGCCGTTGCGCGATGCAGCGAAAGAAATGGCGGCGCACTGCTTGTTGATTGACGAGTTCCTGGCGAAGAAGCTTGAGGAGGGTGTGATCTCCAGTGACTCTTTCAGCGTCGAAAGAAAGGAAGTGCGGCTGCATGGCCACTGTCACCAAAAAGCGGTCGCGCGGCTGAAGCCCACCGTGGACATTTTGGGGCTGCCGCGAAACTATACGGTTAAGCCGATGATCGACGGTGAAGGATTCTACAAGACAGGTTGTTGCGGAATGGCCGGTTCGTTTGGCTACGAACGGGAGCACTACGAGATCTCGAAACAAGTCGGTGAACTGTTACTCGCGCCGGCGGTGCGCAAACTCGCGGAGAATGTTTTGATCGCCGCACCGGGCACGAGCTGTCGGCACCAAATCGCTGATCTTGCCAGTCGTCGCGCGCTGCATCCCGTTGAGATTCTGCGTTCGGCGTTGTTGGACTAGCACTCGTCTTTTCGTGCAAAGTCCCTCGCGTGCAAGAGAGACACGCTCGCCGTGATCCAGTCGGCGAGACTTTGCTGCAGGTGTTCGTCAGCTCAGGCTTAGCCGATTCCAAACTAAGCAACTTTGGATCTATGTGGGCGACTGGCAACAGCGCGACGTGGCTGGGTTCTGATTTCGCGATCGCTGAGCG
>CAYQMZ010000550.1:0-5825 GCA_964418725.1 uncultured Pirellulaceae bacterium | reverse complement strand
CTTCCAAAACATCTTCATCTCGGGAGCCTACATCGTGGCCATGGTCTTCCTGGGACTGCACCTGAGCCACGCGATCTCGAGCATGGTTCAGACGCTCGGATTCGTTTCGGGCGAGTCACGAGTATGGATTGAACGAGCCGGCCTCATGACGGCGGGCGTTCTTATGCTTGGAAACATTTCGATTCCCGTGTCTGTCCTATTGGGATTGGTCGGACTGCCGGAAGGAGTAGCGTCATGAGCGAGATCAACTTCAACTTAGACTCGAAGGTGCCCGACGGCCCGCTTCACGAGAAGTGGGACCGCCACCGTGCCGAATTAAAACTGGTCAGTCCCAACAACAAGCGAAAGGTCAAGGTGATCGTCGTTGGTACGGGGCTCGCAGGCGGATCCGCTGCCGCTTCCTTGGCCGAGTTAGGCTACCAAGTCGAAGCTTTTACGTTTCACGACAGCCCCCGCCGGGCGCACAGTATTGCGGCTCAAGGTGGAATCAACGCAGCGAAGAACTACCAAAACGACGGCGACAGCGTTTGGCGTTTGTTTTACGACACGATCAAAGGAGGCGACTTCCGTTCACGTGAAGCGAACGTGTACCGCCTTGCCCAAGTCAGCACCAACATCATCGATCAATGCGTCGCGCAGGGTGTCCCGTTTGCTCGCGAGTATGGCGGGCAACTCGCGAATCGATCGTTCGGCGGAGCGCAAGTATCGCGTACGTTCTACTGCCGCGGTCAAACAGGTCAGCAGTTGCTGCTTGGTGCGTACTCGTCGTTGAGTCGCAAAATCGCCAGCGGACAAGTTCGCATGCACACGCGGACTGAGATGCTTGACGTCGTCATCGCGAATGGTCGAGCATGCGGAATAATCACACGGAACCTCGTTACGGGACAGATCGAAAGACACGCAGCGGATGCCGTTGTCCTTGCCACAGGTGGCTACGTAAACGTCTACTACTTGTCGACGAACGCCAAGGCTTCAAACGTCACAGCCACGTTCCGAGCGTACAAACGCGGCGCCGCGATGGCGAATCCGTGCTACACACAGATCCATCCGACATGCATTCCCGCCAGCGACGAGCATCAGTCGAAACTGACGTTGATGTCCGAGTCGCTTCGGAACGATGGTCGGATCTGGGTTCCCAATGCCACCGGTGAGACACGCAACCCGAGTGACATTCCCGAAAGCGAGCGCGACTACTACCTCGAACGGAAGTATCCGAGCTTCGGCAACCTCGCGCCGCGTGATATCAGTTCCCGATCTGCGAAAGAAGTCTGCGACGAGAGCCGGGGCGTTGGCCCCACAGGCCGCGGTGTCTATCTCGATTTCGCCGATGCGATTGCTCGAGATGGCGAAGACGCGATCCGCAAACGCTACGGCAACCTCTTCCACATGTACCAGCGGATCACGGGCGAAAATCCTTACCAAACACCGATGCGCATCTATCCCGCGCCGCATTACGCAATGGGCGGATTGTGGGTGGACTACAACCTGATGAGTAATGTTCCGGGGCTGTTCGTAATCGGCGAGGCGAATTTTTCCGACCACGGTGCGAATCGACTTGGAGCGAGTGCGTTGATGCAAGGCTTGGCCGATGGTTACTTCGTACTGCCATACACGATTGGCGATTACTTGGCTCAGGTGCGAAACCAGTCCGTTTCCAATGACTCGATGGAATTCCACGAGGCTGAAACGGAGACCAAGGCACGCATCGCTCGACTGATGAGCGGCAACGGTAAACGAACAGCCACAAGCTTCCATCGTGAACTCGGAAATCTCATGATTGAAGCCTGCGGCATGTCCCGCAGTGAGAAAGGCCTGCTGGAAGCATTACAACGCATCCCGCAACTTCGCGAGCAGTTTTACCAGGAGCTGGCGATTCCATCTGGCGATCAAGGAATGAACACGGCCTTGGAGTATGCCGGTCGCGTCGCAGACTTCTTCGAGTTTGCCGAAGTGATGTGTCACGACGCTTTGGCTCGCGACGAATCGTGCGGTGCTCACTTCCGCGTCGAGCATCAAACTGAAGACGGCGAAGCGAAACGGAACGACGAAGAGTACTGCAACGTTTCCGCGTGGGAGTTTGCGGGAACGGACAACAATCCAGTCCTGCATACTGAACCTCTCGAAATGGAAAACGTCGCACTCGCAGTGAGGAACTACCAATGAAATTGAAGTTTCATGTTTGGCGGCAAAACGGCCCGGACGACAAAGGCAAATTGGTTCAATACGTCGCCGACGGCCTGAACGAGGACATGTCGTTGCTGGAGGCACTGGACAAACTGAACGATGAACTGATCGAGAAAGGCGAAGAACCGATCGTTTTCGATCACGATTGTCGCGAAGGCATTTGCGGTAGTTGTTCGATGGTGATCAACGGAGTTCCGCACGGCCCCGAAAAGGCAGCAACGACTTGCCAGACGTTCCTGCGCAGCTACAGCGACGGCGACGAACTGTACTTGGAACCGTTTCGGGCCCGAGCTTTTCCGATCATCAAAGACCTGATGGTCGACCGCGGTGCCTTCGACCGCATCATTCAGTCCGGCGGGTACGTCTCGGCGAACACTGGCGGAGCCCCCGACGGGAACGCAATTCCGATCTCGCAAGAATCTGCCGAAGACGCGATGGACGCGGCGGCATGCATCGGATGCGGAGCCTGTGTGGCTGCTTGTAAAAATGCTTCAGCCATGTTGTTTACGGCGGCCAAGGTCTCCCATCTTGCAACCTTACCGCAGGGCCAAGCTGAAAAGGGCGAACGCGTCCGCAACATGGTGGCCCAGATGGATGCCGAAATGTTTGGAGCCTGCACAAATACCGGATCATGCTCCGCGGCTTGTCCCAAGGAGATCAGTCTCGATTGGATCGCCAAACTGAACCGCGAAAACCTGCAAGCCAACTTGGAAACGGTGAGCAAGTGATCGCCATGGCCAACGATCGCCGCCGCTTCAAGATTTATCGTGACGAAGCGAAAGAGCGGCATACAAATCACTGGGACTGGGATTACATGGGTTACGAAGGAGCGTCTGAGGCATACAGACAGCATTCGCTACCGGTCCGTTGTGACGAAGCCGAATCCGACGCTGCCAGCCCCGACCGATGGCTCTCGTCGGCTCTTTATCGCGTGCTTTTTCTCTTCCGCGGCTAAAACAACGACGCGAGTTGGGGCAGCAGAATCCAGCACAAAGAATGTTCTTCAAGTGCGTTGGACGTTTTATGCTCACAAGCAGCCTGAAGATCGTTATCGCATCCAAAAGTAGTTAAGGAGAGACTCGTGCGGCTTCGCGTTTTCCGTCTCGGACGCGAATGGTGAAGTCACCGCTCCCAGAAGCTAACGTCGGTCCGGTTGGGCTCATCGAAAGGGCGTGTACATAACTAGAGTGCCCGCGAAGGATAGCTACCTGCGAAGCGGTGGCGGTGTCCCAGAGCCGAATCGTGCCGTCGTGACAGCCAACGAATATCCGAGAGTCATCGTGACTGAATGCAACCGAATATGCCGTACTGGGATGTCGGAGGACTGCGTTCTCAACGGGCGTTGGGCCATGCCACTTGTAATAGCGGACTTCATTAAGATCTGTCGTGACACAGAACTCAGTGGCGTCCGAATTGAAAGTTAGCGACATCAGATTGCCAGTGACCGCCAATTCAAGTGAGGATGAATAGTTCTGAGCATCGTAGAAGCGAAGTTGGTGTCCGCCCGCGACGACCCACTGGTTGCGACGCGAGAGGAATTGGCAGTCCGTAACGATGCCGTCGTGCGGGAGAAGCGTCTCGATGGCCTTGCCCGTCTGAACGTCAAACACCGTCGCAGTGTTCTCGACACCGCACGCGATCTGAGTTCCGTCCGAATTGAATCCACTTCGAACTCCGGCCTTTGTTCCAAGATCGTAATTTCGGATTCCGATTTTGGATACTGTTTCTAGCGTGTCCAGGTCAACGATTCCGAGTTGGTTAGGCGTTGTGTAAGCGAGCCGATTTCCATCCGGGCTAAAGCGAACACCGCCAACGCGTTCGTCGGTGTCGACCTTAGCAATTTGTTTGCCCGACGGGATATCCCATAGCCGAACCGTCTTATCCCAGCCGCCGGATGCAAGTTTGTTTCCGTCTGGGTGGTGATCGAGCCCGTACACGAATCCTTCGTGGCCAACGAGTTGTTCACGCAGAT
Source organism: uncultured Pirellulaceae bacterium (assembly GCA_964418725.1). Taxonomy (GTDB): domain Bacteria; phylum Planctomycetota; class Planctomycetia; order Pirellulales; family Pirellulaceae; genus CAYNJG01. The sequence goes on along the minus strand of CAYQMZ010000550.1, from coordinate 1,669 downwards.
ATCGAGCGATGTTCCAAACTCGCACGTTGCCCACGTCATCGGACGTTGCAACGGAAAGTCCGTCGGGATGGAAAGCAACTTTGGCTACGATACCTCCGGCGGGGATGACCATCACCTGGCTTCCGGTCTGAAGATCCCAAATTCGCGCTGTGCCATCGTAGCCCCCCGTGACCAGGAGTCTTTCGTTGGGTCCAAATGAGATGTCCTGAATCGTGTCCGTGTGCCCCTTCAGAATGCTAAGCAATGCACCGCCATCTGTATCCCAAACCCGAATGGTCGAATCCAACGAACCCGTTGCCAACATCGCCCCCTGAGGACTGAACTTCATCCGATAGACGACGTTCGAATGTCCTTCGAGAGTAGCCCGAACCTGACCGGAGTCCGCGTCCCAGATGCGCGCGTTGTTCGCTGGAAATTCTCTGGCCGTCGCGTAGAGCTTCGACGCTGGATGGTGAGCGACGGTGTGGATTTCGCCATCGTTGAAGTCGATGCGTGTTCTCTGCGATGCCGAAGCCGTTAAGAACCCAACCATTTCACGACCTCCTTGATACAAGTTGTATTGATCGCCAAAGTCCAAGACACGCGGGCCATAAAACGAGTTTTTCGCACCCAGGAATTCGGTCTTGTGTGTTCCAGTTTCGACGTCCCACGCATACAGGGCAGAACCTGACTGTGTCACCAGTATGCCGCTCGAATCACCGAACCCGATCATATGTAACAGCGGTTGATCGCTATGATCGATCTCGACGGTGGCTCCCGTTGTTCGATCTTGGATCGTGAGCTCGCCGTCCAGATTCGTTGCCAGGTACCTCAGGTCCAGGGATAGCGCCGAGTCTACTTCGACTTCCAATTCGCCGTCACCTGACTCCGTGTTCCAAACGACGTTCTTGGTGGCGCCGCCATCGAACTCGTGTGAAATTGAGCAGACCAGCCGACTACCGTCCTTTGAAAACCAAAGTTTGGATGGTGTGCCGCGTAGCTTTGAGTTAAAGGATCTGTTGGGGACGTCGATCATTCCGCGAAAGTAGCGCCACTCCCAGTTGCGATGCTTTTTCGGAGCGTTCTCCAAAGCATCGCGAACAGTGTCCACCTGATGCAATTCCAAGGCGCTCGACGCCAGGGCTATGCTCGACCGATACGTCTGCCAAAGAGCTGCATCTCGTTCAAGTGTTGCCTGAGCTGCATTCGTGTCCGCTCGCTTTCGTTCTAGGACTGCTTCACGCCATTGCCAGCCGACGCCAAAGACTCCGGCAACCGTCACGAACAACAACGCAGCCAGAAGCGACGCGATGACTGGCTTGCGGGCACACCATCGCTGGACACGTTCTAACGTGCCAACCGGTCTGGCGAGAATGGGGCGTCCTTGCAGGAAACGATTGAATTCTTCCGAAACGTCCGCCACGCTAGAGTATCGGGCCGAAGGCCTCTTTTCGAGACACTTCATCGCAATCGTCTCAAGATCAGCATCGACGTTTGGGTTTCGTATTCGTGGCGACACAGGCTCATCGTCAACAACCGCTCGCAACGTATCCAGTACAGTCTTGCCAATGAATGGCGGCTGCCCGGTAAGCAATTCGTACAACACCACTCCGATGCCATAAACGTCAGAAGCAACTGTGACGTTTGCCGAATCCCCCAAGGCTTGCTCTGGCGACATGTAGGCGGGACT
>CAYQMZ010000549.1:0-5828 GCA_964418725.1 uncultured Pirellulaceae bacterium | reverse complement strand
CTTCAGTTAGTTCCCAACGATCAGGACGGCGTACACATCCGAGTGGAGAACTACGATACTGACGTTATACAGCTCTGGACATCTGACGGAACCACAAACGGAACACGCCTGGTGCGGCAGGAAGTAGGCCCGCAGGAAATCGGGATTCCTGTAGTTCATGACGGTGCCACTTACTTCGGTACGGGCAACTCGCAGACGCCTGAGGGGAATGGAGCGAAGTTGTGGAAACATGTTTCCGGGGAACAGCCCGAATTGATCCAAGATGGCTTGCCGGGGATCCCGATGAACATGGAATCGGTAAACGGCAGACTGCACTTCACTTCTGCTGGTCGCTATTGGATCAGCAATGGATCGACTCAGGGAACCCACGCAGTCGGGCCACTGCAACGCAGGTCGTTTGTCGGCGAAGCGAACTACACAGCCCTCGACGAACAGCGCGTTCTATTTCGTGGATCCGAAGATGGATCTGATTGGGAGTTGTGGGTCAGCGATGGGACGCCTGAAGGAACTCACGAAGTCGTCGATCTCCGGCCGGGCACGGGCGACGCCGACTTCTCGCGAGTCCGTGGTGTCCATCCTTCTTTAGAGCGTCTTGGAGAACACGTCTATTTTGGTTTGTTGGATGGACTCTATCGAACAGACGGAACAGAAGACGGCACTCAAAAGATCGTGCACTTCAACGTCGACATACTGCTCAACCGGCCTGATGCGGAGATCATCGATCTGATCGCAATTGAAGACAGGTTGTTCTTCCACGTGCTGAGACCTGCGGCCCAGGATCGCCCCGCGATGGCTGAGATCTGGTCGACGCAGCCCGATTCCGATCCACGCGTAGTCTGGTCTGCGGAAAGCGCTTCTATCGGCGAGTTGAATGAACTCGGTGGTGAATTGTTGTTTCGCTACGTCGACCTGAACGCAGAACGAGCGGACCGTATTCCGCAGTTGTGGCTCAGCGATGGGACACCCGAAGGAACGCGGTTCATGAGGCAATCGACTGCTTTCCATGTCGACACGACGAGCACTCGACAGACGTCTGTCTATTCACTTACGGACCTTGGCGGTCAGAGAGCCCGTGAGATTGGCGTGGTCGACCGCGTGACTAATGTGCCGTCGACCATCATCGCTTTCAACCAGTCCTCTGATCCGGTTGTGAATGAACTGGTCGTCGTGAATGATCACGTTCTGTTTGCACAAACAAACATCCTCTGGCTGACGGACGGCACCGAAGCAGGTACGACACCAGTTTTCGAATTCTCGCATAGCATTCGGGGCCTCGTGGCTACGGACGACGTGGCGTACATCGCTGAGGGCTCTGAGCCCTATCGACTTTGGAAAACCGACGGAACCGCCGAAGGTACCGTGATGATTCATGAAGGCCCGCGATTCACTTCGGCCACCATTGTCGGAAGGGAATTGTTCTTCCAAGAGTACGATGGGACTCACACGACGTTGATGAGATTCGACACAACATCGAACGAAACGGTGCCGCTCAGACGCTCTGCAAGACAGGCCGCCAATTTTGTGGCCGCAGCAGACGAAGTCTTTTTCACGGGGTACGACCAAGAGTACGGCAACGAATTGTGGAGTACGGATGGCACCGAAGCCGGAACGCAACTGGTTGCTGACATCTTCCCAGGGACGGACAGTTCATCGCCGTCGCGACTGTTCCCCTTCGACAACGGCCTTCTCTTCACCGCTACCGACCCAATGTATGGCGAAGAGCTGTGGCGATACACGCCCGATCGCGCGGCTGGCGACCTCAACGGCGACAATGTTGTGGACGACGCCGACTTTTTTGTGCTCGCCGAGAACTTTGGTCGCGACGATGCGGACACGCGGTCAACGCACGGAGATTTGGACGAGAACGGCCGAGTCGACTTTGCGGATTTCTTGATGTTGGCAAAAGCCATTGGGGGCAACTAAGCGGTTTCGAGGTCCCATCAGGTTCCTGAACAACCAATGGCCCTGCCCATATTCGGGCGAGGACCGGGGGAGGCATGACGAGTGCCCCTTCTGTTTCGTGACCAGCTCGGGTGCGTGCGTGTTCCTGTTGCTGCCAATTACGACCGGCCGCGACGGCCAGTCGGCTGCAACGGATACACCGGGAACGCGACCTTGCGCCCTGGCGCAAAGTTTCGGGTAGCCCATCATCAGATCGAAACGGACAAGGTGGTGATTCGATTGGCGAGGGGTTCAGTCCTCTGCGCTTTTTGCCGCGGCCCAGTTGGCCGTAGCCTCTGTCAGCTTGTCGGCAGCTAACTTCGAATCGGGCTCCAGCTCGAGCCATCTTCTCAGGTGGAATATGGTCGCGAACCAATCCGCATCCTCTTCCGCCTGGAGTGCTCGCTGTGTGTGCCAATGTGCTGCGCCCTCCATCTTGAATGTAAGGAATGACGCTTCATTGGGATTCTCAAAAAAAGACTGGTCGACAAGTGTTATGACTCGGTCGATTGGGACCGCCATCCAGCGACCGTCGTTTGATGTGGCAACCTTCTTGGTGAATTCTGTCGCGGCAGCCACATGTTCGTCGAGTACACGCTGTCCCGATTGAGTATCCCAAATCAGACTCTCTTGCTGCGATCTTGAAATCAACCTCGAGCCGTCTTCGTTGAAAGCAACCTGGACATGTTCTCGCTCATGCCCAAGGAGAATGCGAGCTCGCTCTGCTGTTTCTCCGATGGGAAGGATCTGAATCGTGCCGTCGTGGCTACAGGAGGCGATGCGTTTGTCGGCTCTTGTGAACAACACCCTGTTAGCTCGATCAGTATGGTGTTCGAGCGTCAGAAGTTCTTCGCCCGTAGAAACATCCCATAGCATGACGGCGTTGTCACTTCCGCACGACAGAAGTCGTTTTCCATCGAGACTGAATTGCGCTGAGTTCACATGTAGTTGGTGGCCAGAGAAGGATTGGATTTGCTCACCTGTTCTAGCATCCCAAATCGCTATCGTGTTTGCGTATCCGCTACCGACGATCGATGTTGAGTCAGGGCTAAATTGGACACACGAGTGTTTCGAGTCCTCGTCAAATTCGATGCTCAGTTCTTTGTCGCCTGTTGCAGCATTCCAGATTTGAATTGCGGAGTTACTAATCGTTGCCAAGCGACTGCCGTTGTGGTTGAAGTCGAGATCGTTGACTTCTTTGTTAATGTCTACCGACCAAAGTGCCTCGTTCGTTTCGTAATCCCAAGTTGCAATCAATCCTTCTTCGCTACCCGTTGCGATTGATTTGCCCGCGGTATCGACTGCCTTGATCGCATTACTGTCCGCTGGGAATGAACGAACGAAATGTCCGGTGGCAACATCTGTCAGCAAGACCGTTCCGTTATCGTGTCCAGATATCAGCGTTCGGTTGTCGTCGGTGAACACCAAACAATCAGCATACTGATAATCCGAAACGTCGACGATCTGCTTTATCGATCCACGCATCGCATCCCAGATTCTGATGGATTGGTCTCGACCCGTCGATGCGATTAGCTGACCACTGCTATCGCAATCCACATCGAGCACACGTTTGCCGTGCCCTTTCAGTTCGAGTTTCTGATCCCCGGAAGGATCCCACAGTCGTACGTATCCGTCTAACCCGGCAGATGCGACAAACCGACCATCCGGAGTCCATGCGACACTGGTCACGTCGTTGAAGTGTACGCCCAGCATTCCGCGATCCTCGCCCGTTTCGCTATCGGTGATTCGAACCGTATTGTCACGCCCGACCGTTACAAACTCGCGGCCATCAGGTCGAAATTCGATGTCTTCCACCGGTCGACCATGGTTCCTGATGGTTCGAATTGCTTCACCGGTTCGCGTATCCCAAAGAATTACCGACTTGTCATCCGCCCCCGTCAACAGTCTTCGACCATCAGGGCTGATCGAGAGACAGCTAAGACGCTCCGAGTGTCCGACGAATCTGCGAACCAGTTGAGTCGATGCAATGTTCCAAACTTCACAAACCGTTCCGTTTAGAACATAGAGCTGTTTGCCATCCAGTGAGAATTCAAGCCCTCGAAATTCTTCGGTGAGCGAGAAATCAGCTTCTACACCGCCAGTGTCTACGTCCAGCACACTGATGTGATCGTCCTTCGCGCTACCAATTGCGAGTTTCCCTTCTCGGTTGAAGTCAACAACGATGCGGTCTCGCCCAATCTTGGATTCCAATACCAATTTACCGCTGCTCACGGTCCAGACTCTCGTGAGGCCGGAGCTATAACCTGCCGCCAACCGTGTTCCCGTGGAATCGAGTGCAAGCGAGATTACCCGCTTATCGATGTCTTCACCGTAGCGCTGGATTCTTTTTCCGCTTCGAATGTTCCAGCAAAAGATCTCGCCGTTGTTACCGCCGGAGAACAGAGTCTGCCCATCTGGTGCCATCGCCACGCATCGCACTAGCCCACTGTGTCCGTGGAATGAGAGGAAGCTGCCTCGATAGCGTCGTTTCGCGAGATACCATTCGATGTCACGATACTCATCAGGAATGCTGTCGAGTAGCCGGATCGCCTCCAACGCACGACCTTCGCTCCATCGCGACAATGAAAGAAAGAAGTTCGATCTCGCCAGGGTTTTGCGCTCTTCTTCTTTCGATGTTCTTTCTCGAGTCGCGATTTCACGAAACTGAAAAGCTGCAACGACGGAACCTACTGTCGTCGCCAAGATGCCAACGACGAGGAGTGCGATCAGCGAAGCAGTGAGCGGATTGCGTCTGGACCAAATCCAGCTTCGTTCGATAGGACCGACACTTCTTGCCAAAATCGGCCGACCTTCGATGAACCGTTCTAGATCAGCAGCCAAGTCCCTCGCCGATTGATAGCGTCGCTTCGGTTCTTTGTGGATCGCGCGATTCACGATGACTTCTAGGTCCCGCGGAATCCGCCGCTCTATTTTGCGCAGGTCCGGTGGGTCCGTATCTCGGATGTTACTGATCAACGAGAACTTGTCGGAGGAGTCAATGGCCGGTCGGAATGCCAGCATCTCGTACAACGTGACACCCAAAGAATAGACGTCGCTTAGCGCCGTACACTCGCCGCGGAATCGTTCGGGCGCCATGTATCGCAGCGTGCCAACAAACGCCCCGGTCTGAGTCATGTTCGTATCGTTTGTCTTGACCAAACCAAAGTCGGCGATCCAAATGTCACCATTGATGTCGAGCAATAAATTCGCAGGCTTGATATCGCGATGGATGACGCCTTCTTCGTGAGCAAAAGCCAGCGCGTCGGCAGCTTGCCGTCCCAGCTTGGCAATGGACCGGAAGTACCGAGCATGAGTCGTGGGCGTAGCTACGGAACTTCCGCCGCTTAGTCGATGGGGATCTGACTGCTTGCGAGCGGAACTTGTTTGTCGACGAGTTTCGCGAGTGGCGGTCGGGTTCGAACGGTTGTTTGAACCAGAGAGACCGGATTGGCTTCCGATCAGGCGGCTTCCTGTCAGCAGCACTTGCGCTAGATCATCTTCAAACGAATCGCTTGGTGGTCGGTCCGAATGAAGTAGCTCGGCCGCCGACCTCGCGACATGATCCAACCCTCGGCCTTCAATGTATTGCATCGCGTAGTAGAGCAGCCCTTTCGACTCGCCGACATCGTAGACCGGGACGATCCGAGGATGGTGAAGTCTCGCCGCTGTGCGCGCTTCGTGTTCAAACCGTTTCCCAAGCGTGTCATCCGAATCGGACGAAAACAGCATCGTCTTCAGAGCCACCCGCCTAGCAAGCGAAAGCTGTTCGGCTTCGTAGACGACCCCCATCGCACCTCGACCGATTTCTCGGACGATTCGATAGTCAGCGATCTTGGGCTGTTTGTGTGAGTTACGCTCTTACGTAGGGAGTTCACGAACCAACGAAT
>CAYQMZ010000548.1:0-5830 GCA_964418725.1 uncultured Pirellulaceae bacterium | reverse complement strand
AGACGGAAACCAGGGATTAACGCTCGCAGAAAAAGAGCTCCCTGATCTCATGATTTTGGACATGATGATGCCCAAACGCAGTGGTTTCCTGGTCTTGGAAAAGCTCCGTCGCACCCACGAACAGCCAATGCGCGTCATTATGATTACTGCCAACGAGGGCAGTCGCCACAAAGCCTATGCGGAAATGCTTGGCGTCGATGACTACATCCGCAAGCCGTTCGCGATGGATCGATTGATCGATAGCGTGGAAAAACTTCTGGGCTAATCCAAAGCCCCACTCTCTTTTTTTGAAGTCTTGGGGTGGATTTTTTTCGCCCCTATCGTGACCGTTAATCAAACCTCAGTGATCGAGTTTTTTCGCTGACATAGGTCACTCTCGCTGCGCATCTGCAACCAAAATTCTCTCAGACATTGCGGCAATTCACCTCATATTCTGAGACTTCTTACCGGACTGCTCTTGACTGTCCGTTTTCGATTCACTTACAAGCCGCCTGCTTTTCAGGGAGTCCTTCCCGAATTTTCCTTTCTCGACAATTTGAGCCTTCCAATGATCAGACCACTTCAGGTTGGATGCATTCGCATTGCGGTGATCTTTGCAATTCTTGTTGGCGGATTTGAATCAGTAAACGGTCAAGATTCCGATCCACCTAGCGACGGACAGCGTTTTGTCACCGTTGGCCAACTAGCTTCGGTCAAGCTGAAGGGCAGTCGATCTCGACGCTTTGTGCTTCTGGATGAGCAAGGCGAGGTTATGTCCACGTTGCGTCCAGCAACGGACATCGATCTTGCTGAATTCATCGGGCAAGACGTCGGTGTCACCGCACGAACGCTGATCGACGGCGAGACTCCGATCTTGCTTGCCGAGAATGTGACGACGTTTGGCGCCGCTCGACAAGTCTCACGTGACGATATCAAGCAGCACATCGCACTTGCCAGTCATGAAGAAGCCATCGTCGACGGTCATGCGGTTCCCTCATCCATCGTTTCGGAAGAGTACATTGACGAAGGATACCCAGTCACTTACTCCGACGGCGTCGTTAGCGAAACGATCATTGGTGAGCCTCTGGTCGCCGACAGCTACGTCACCCAAACCAGTTGCGGCGGAGCAGGTTGTGATTCGTGCGGACTTGGTTGCGGAGTTGCTTCTTGCTCTACCTGTGCAGCGTGTCCCTGTGGCTTGCCAGGTCGATTCTGGATTCGCGGTGAATACTTGATCTGGTGGACGAAAGGGATGGACACACCTCCTCTCGTTACATCCAGCGACGGTTCTGTTTCCCGTACAAATGCCGGCGTCTTGGGCGTTCCAGGAACCGACACGTTGTTTGGGGGCGAAGAATTGTTCACCGACACACGTGGTGGCGGACGATTCCGAATCGGCAAATGGTGCGACCAGTGCAACTGGATCGGATTCGAAACCGAGTACTTCTTCCTGTCGGATGAAAACCAAGGCTTCTCGGGCAGCAACGTTGGTCCAACCGTATTTGCTCGACCATTCTTCAACGTAAATCTTAACCGTCAAGACGCTGAGCTTGTTCAGTTCCCAGGCGTCGTCAACGGTAACGTGAATATCAACGCCGAAACCTCACTGTGGGGAATCGCACCACGACTACGCGTGAACCTTGCATGTGAGAAATTCCCATGCGATCCCTGTGGCCCACGCCGATGCGATCCTTGCGATCCCTGCAGCGTATCGGGTTATCGAATGGATCTGTTCGTTGGCTATCGGTACATGGAATTGACTGACGATCTTGTCATCAACGAAACGCTTTCGACGATCGATACCACACCGACATTCTTCAGTTTGCGAGACAGCTTCAGCTCCAACAACGATTTCCACGGTGTCGACATTGGGATGCTCTGGGAAGGATATCGCGGGCCTTGGTCGCTAGAACTGATTGGTCGAGTTGCATTGGGTAACTCGTCACAACAGGTAACAATCGATGGCACAACGACGACTTCGTCCGGTGGAATCTCAGCTACGGATCCCGGAGCCCTACTGGCTCTCGAATCCAATATGGGAACCTACACGCGTGACGAATTCAGCACGATCTCTGAATTCAGCGCCACGCTGGGCTATGCATTATCCGCTCGCAGTCGATTCCTTGTCGGATACACCTTCATCTACTGGCCGAACGTGCTTCGAGCCGGCAACCACATCGATCTGAATGTGAATACGGATCTATTGCCTCCACCACAGCCAACAACTGGCCCGGACGCTCCGACGTTTGCTTTCACGGAAACGGACTTCTGGGCACAAGGACTTAGCTTGGGCTTGGAATACCGCTGGTAAGACGACGTCGTTGCGGATTCGCGACAACGACTCGTCGACGGTCAGCCTTTTCAAACCAACGTGCGTCGTCGCACCAAAATCTTGGGCTTATCGCTTTAGCAACGTTCCGCGAGTGCGGCTCGTGAAGGTTAGCGCGAGATTTTCGGGGTCGGTTCAAACGAGTTGGCCAATCAGCGAAGGATAGGCTGAGACTGCGGGCTCCGCACGACGATACCAGAGACGGATATGGGGTGAGTGCAAGCACTAGCAGCACTTGACAGGCACACTCTTCACGCGTCGACCAGACACGAAGAGACTGCAACGGACGAGGAAAGACGGATGATGAACCCAATCAAAGCTCTGCGTGGTTTTTTGAAGCGGCGAGAACAATCGGCGCCTCGGCGGGCGAAACGCAACACGCGACTCCTGGTTGAGTCTCTTGAAGGGCGACGTCTGCTGACGACAAGCAACGGCCTTCCTGCGATCCAAGGTACGGTCTATTCCGACCTCAATAACAACGACGCCATTGACGTCGGCGAAGCAATTCAGGGTGCCCAAGTTCAGCTCTGGATGGACGACGGCGATGGCAACTTTAACTCGACACTAGACACGCAAGTCGGTGCTGCACTGACAACCGATGCGAATGGCGAGTATTGCTTCGAGAACCTCGATCCAGACACTTCGTTTTTCGTTGAGCAGATCGCACAGACCGTAGGCGGCGTGAATTTGCCGCAGCTTGTCAGTGACCTGATCGAAGTCGAGCCTCAATTGATCATCGACACGTTCATCACCAGTCAATCAACGACTGCCGTGCCACCACCAGTGTCCAACGACGAATCGTCGCTGACGTTGGCAGCCGACGAAGCAATCGGTGGTGAACGAGACCTTGCCGTTGAGTTGTCAGCTGGAACATCAGAGGTTCAACTTCGAGTCAATCCGTTCGGGTTAGACGACGTCCTATTGTTCGACAGTTCGGCCGGCACCGTCGGAATTCGCGAGGTGACCTGGGACGGCGTCGACGGTGACGGTGACGACCTAGCGATGGCCCTGGGCGGGTTAGACTTGACGCAAAACGGTGAGTTGGGCGGATTCACCATGCGAATTGGTGTCGATGCCAATGGAGCCAACGCTCGCCTTCGCCTTTATCAGGGCAGTGCAGCGAACTTCTCTGAGGCCACAGTTCCCATCCCAGTAACGGGCGGAGCCGCCACGGAATTCGTCTTCGTTCCATTCTCCAGCTTTGCTGGGCCATCCCTGGAATCGAACGTCGACGCAATCCAACTCTTCATTGATACCGGAAACCGATCTGTTGACGGACAGATCGACACGATCGGAGTCCTAGGGGCCGACGTTGCCGACTTCGCAAATGAAGTGCAAGTCGACGTCGAACTCGACAAGACCGTCGACTCAACAATCGTGGACAATGGCGACACGGTCACGTGGACGATTACCGTAACGAACAATCAGGACAACGCAAACTCGGCTGCGACCGATGTGGTCGTAACTGACCTGCTGCCGACGGGTGTCACCTTGGTAAGTGCCACACCTACCAACGGCACGTTCACCGGAGGCACTTGGACGCTGGCAGATCCACTGCAGCCCGGCGACTCGGAAACGCTGGTCGTTGTGACAACGGTTGACGACGGCATTACTGGTGGATCAGAACTGACGAACGTCGCGGAAGTTACCAATCAGCAAGAGGCCGATGTGGACTCTGCTCCCGCCAACGACGATGGCGACCAAAGTGAAGACGACGAAGACAACGCGTCCGTCACCTTGCGAGAATTGGTCGACCTCGAAGTCACCAAAGTAGCCAACACAGCTCAGGCGCAGATTGGCGAAGAAGTCACCTTCTCGGTAACGATCACAAACAATCAAGACAACGCAAATACGGCCGCAACAGGAGTGCAGGTTACCGACACGCTCCCAACCGGCATGACGCTAGTAAGTGCCACTCCATCCGGAAACGGAACCTTCAACAACGGCATCTGGTCACTGGTTGATCCGCTGACTCCAGGTGGCACGCAGACATTGCAGATCGTAGCCTCTGTTGACTCGGGCGTCCCCGGTGAAAGCCTGCTGGAAAACGTGGCTCAAGTCACTGCCGTGAATGAAGAGGATATCGACTCTGGACCGGCCAACGACGACGGTGACCAGAGTGAGGACGATGAGGACAACGCAACGTTCACCGTCGGCTCCATCATCGACCTTGAACTTGAAAAGACGGCCAACGTCACGACCGTCAACACCGGCGATACTATCGTCTGGACGGTCAACGTCACGAACAATCAAGACAACGCGAACACCGCGGCAACAAACGTCGAAGTGACTGACTTGATTCCCTCCGGAGTCACCTTCGTCAGTGCGGTTCCATCTGGAAACGGAACCTTCAACAACGGCACGTGGGCACTGGTCGATCCACTGCAGCCTGGATCCGTCGCCAGCCTCAGTCTTACCACAACGGCGAATGCTGGCGACGGTGGAACATCCATCGTCAACGCAGCTGAGGTATCCCAGGCGGATCAAACAGATATCGATTCGACACCGGGCAACGACGACGGTGACCGCAGCGAAGACGATGAAGATGAAGCCACTGTCGTGCGAAATTCCATCATTGACTTGGAATTGACCAAGTCGGTCAACCAGTCCACAGTACTGGTGGGTACTGATGTGGTTTGGACCGTGACGCTGACAAACAATCAGGCGACTGCAAACGCTTCTGCGACGGGAGTAACCGTCAGCGATCTGTTGCCAAACGGTCTGTCGCTGGTCAGTGCAGTCGTCACGAGCGGAACCGTTGTCGGCGACGTCTGGACGCTTGGTGGGCCGCTCGCTCCCGGCGACACCGAGACGCTGACGCTTACCACGACCGTTGACGCGGATGCACCGAACTCCATCCAGAACGTAGCGGAAGTGGCAACGGCAAACGAAGCCGACATCGACTCGACTCCCGCCAACGACGATGGCGATCAGAGCGAAGATGATGAAGACAACGCACAGATCACTGTTACGCCACTGGCGATCGACCTTGAGCTTGCCAAATCTGTCGACGCTACAAACGTCATTCCTGGCGATCAGGTGACGTGGACAGTGACGCTGACCAACAATGCGGCAAACGCAAACACTTCGGCCACCGGCGTCCAAGTCGCCGACGTTATTCCAGCCGGGGTGTCACTGCAAAACGCAAGTGCCACCAACGGCAGTTTCGCGGGCGGTACATGGACGCTGGCATCTGCACTTGCTCCCGGCGACGATGCGACACTTACGTTGGTGACCACCGTCGACAGTGATGCGGCCAGCTCCATCGAAAACGTGGCTCAAGTGTCTGCCGCCAATGAAGCGGACGTCGACTCGGCTCCAGCCAATGATAACGGTGACCAAAGCGAAGATGACGAAGACAACGCACAGATTACCGTATCGCCGCTGGCCATCGACCTCGAACTAACAAAGGAAGTTAGTGCGACGCAGGTAATTGCTGGTGACCAGGTTACCTGGACGCTGTCGCTCACCAACAACGCGACCAATGCCAATACAGATGCGACCGGAGTCCAGATCTCGGAC
>CAYQMZ010000547.1:0-5840 GCA_964418725.1 uncultured Pirellulaceae bacterium | reverse complement strand
CAAGCTCCGACGCTACCGAAACAGATGGAAAGTCGAACGTACTTTTAGCTGGATGTACTGCTTTGCCGATTCCATCTAGTGGAAAATCTGAAGCGAAGTCGTCGATCCAAGGAAGCGTGCCGCTCTTGCCGCCAAGCACTGGATGGTCTTTGTTAGCTTCAACAACACTCACTTCGGTTGGGCCGCCAGTAGTCACGAGCCCAATGCTGGAGATCAATTCGTCATCGTGGTTGCCGCCGTGGAATGTAATAAGAGGAACTGCGTAACCAGTTCCTCCAGCGGTAGCAAAGAACGTTAGAGGATCAGGCAACTCGCCATTCGTTTGGATCACGAGATCGAGGTCGTTTGGATCAGGATAGTCCGACGCATCCGTTCCCAATGCCTGAATCGTGTGGCCGGCGTCCTCAAGACGGAAGGAAAGGAAGTCCGATGTTTCACCCGCGATCGGATCGCCAACGAATCCAATTGTCGCCGCTTCCTTACCATCCACCATGTAGTCCACAAGGTTATCCCAGACCATAAGCGAATCTTCGGTGAAGTCATCTTCGGTGAGTGCATTCGACCAAAGAATCCCCGCACGTCTGGCCGGAGCAATCGCGGGTAGTCCGATAGCGCCTTCAATCAGAAAACTGTGTTCCCACATACCAGGTCCGACGGCCAGGACTTCTTGGCCCCGCCCGCCCATCGTGTAACGAGTTCCATCTCCGTCGTCATTGAATCCTTCCTGGTGGATCATGTTGATCTGCCCTACGGCAGTTGCCGCGACGCCCAGAACGAGCGCGCAAACGCCGAAAGATCGAAAAACTCGGAAACCCTGTAGTCGTGTCGTCATAGTTAATTCCCCAGAGCGACTACACGTTTTCGCCCGTGTAGCCAATGTTCGATTTAGTAACGAATCACGCACCCTAGAATTCATGGGTGCACTCCCGTTTCGCAGTCTAACAAGCTTTCCCAACATGTCAGACGATCGACATCGTATCACTGCGTATGGCACATCACCACTAAAAAGTTCATGCTGCACCTCTTCTGATTTGCCTCTTGCTGAATAGCGTGTGAACTCAAAACCACTACTCCTCACGCCGCCGGAGCTCGACTCGCCTGAAGGGCGTCAAATTGTTCGATTTGGTAGAGGCGGCAGAATGGTCGCAGAGTTGATTCGGAAGTACAGTTCCAAGAGTGTTGTGTGAAACCGGTGATAGAAAGGCTTGTTGCAGCTTGACCACTAGAATGACATCGGATCTGAGCTTTACGGCGCCGCTATTGGTGAAAGCTGACGCCGGCTTCACGCTTGCTCTGATGCAAATCCACGTTCGCAGGGCGGATATGGACTACAGCACCACAGTAAATCCGCCGGATTTTGAACAGCATCACGTCGAACACCTTGGACCAACGATGGACGAAGGCCGATGCGTTGTCGTGGCCTGCTACTCGGTTCCGGATTCGACGGCCGGCGATTCGAAGTCTTCGGCTTCTTCTTCCCGCTCAAGATCGGTCTTTGCATCCTCGCGGCCGACTTTGCCCTTTAAGAGCCTCTTGTATTGTCGATCGTTGTCGACTTCAAGAATCTTCAGGTTTGACAGCATTACCAGTCGAACGCCATCCTTGCCATTCTTCTCGAAGACAAGCGGCTCGACGAACCGTTGCTGATCCGGATTGATGAAGACGCCCCAGCGAAACTCAAACTCTTCGCCATCGTTTTCGCTGACGAAGTAGTCATCAACGTTTTCTCGATCCAACTCCATCACTTTCAAGTTTTCAGTGATTCGTTGATCCGTCTTAAGGAATCGCTTGAACTCTTCTTTTGACTTCGGGCCGGTGTAGCGAGTCCAACTGGAATACAGCAGGTAAGCGTTACACATCTTTTTTATGTTAGTGTCGTTCGCTGCCTTTACGAATTCAGCGTCTCGAGATGAACCGCAGCCAGCCAGGCAACAAAGGCCAACCACCAACCAAGCTCTTAGGCAAAGGGCAGACGTTGCGTGCATTTTCGTACTTCCGTTGAGACCGACCGACTGCGGGGCGAACTGACTATGGTCTTAGAGTTCTTCCGAACCCCCAGGTAAGCCATCTTGGCGATGGCCAAGCCTGTACAAATTCAACAGGCTGATGTCCATGCTGACCGAATGAACCGAGCCATCGCCATAGACGCAATTGAAAACACCCGTGTGTGGCGATCCGAAACTCTGGTTGTGTCCGAATTTTTTGTAGCTTGGATTCCCGGACATGATGCTGTCGGGATAGACACCACCACGCACGACGCGGACCGTCGAATAGCCACCCGCGAAGACTCCTCCACGTTCCGTGTGGTGCGCGGGAGTGTTATACAGGTCTTGAGGCACAGCCTTTTCTGCGAACAACATCGTTTTGGATGAACCGTCTTGAATGTCCTTGCTCTGAATCTTCTTGAACTCAACGAGATCACGTGGATTCGCGGACGCACGCAAGATGCCTCCCCGACTAATGATTCCCTGACAAATGTTACGCCTGAGCGAAACCGCTTCATCTGGGGTTCCGCGAATTGGGTCAACTAGGTCGAACGTGACGTCTAGACTCGCATCTCGCAGTAGTTCCTTCGCGTGGTAATGGTCCATAAGAAAAGATGCGTAGTCGCCGTAGAATTCCCGTGTCAGATTAGCAAGAGCGCGGAACCGCACACCACGGGAGGGGCAAGACATGCTCGGTATGGGTGTCCCAAGTGTCGTCGGCACCAATCCGGCCGTAGCTCGCAAGTCGTGCAGCCCACCTTCTTCGATGTAAGGAAGAACTTGATAGGTCCACGATAGGTTCTCAACCGATGCCTTGGACTTTGCGTTCGGACCGCCGTTGGGCGAATCGATAGCTGCACCGAATCCGTTGAACGCTAGACCCATCGTCGGGAAATGACTAACAGCCGATTCGAAGTTTAGAGCACCAAGCCCAAGCTGCTTCAAGTTGTTGACGCATTGGATCCGGCGAGCTGCCTCTCGAGCGCTTTGCACTGCCGGCAAAAGCAGCGTAACGAGCATGGCAATAATGGCGATCACAACCAAGAGTTCGACAAGTGTAAACGCTTTGCGCTGCCGCAGGTTCAAATTCATTTCAGTCCCCAGATTAAAGTCGAATTGGTCGTAGCCTCACCTCACCCGTTTCAATGATATCCGCAAGTGGGCCTTTAGAGGGGCGAGATTGATTGTCAATTTGCGACAAGCGATTCTTTGAGATAGCACGCCCGTTCCCATGATTGCATCACCGTGAAAGCAAACGTCTACGTAAAGCTGGCCGCCGTTATCAATCGCTGATGGGCATTCGCGAAACTAGGAGGTTGCGAAACTTGGCTGTCGCAAAGCGACAAGTGAATACTTGCTTTGCAAATAGTTGCGTCGACTAGACTGCGAGAGACAGCCGTCTAGGCAGCCTCCCTCCTTTCTGGATGAATTGAAAGAGACAAACGAGTTAGATCGATGAAAAACCTGAAGACGAACACACCAACGAACATGTACCTTCTGATCGCTGCTACGTTTTTGGCATCGATAACACTAACGACTCACGCACAAGCGCAGACACTCATCTACGACGGAAGCCAGCCGCTGAACTTCTTCAGCGCGTCGCGGTTAACAGATGAGTTGGCCCTGGATAACGACCCTAATGACGAAACAAGAAACGGTGTGATAAACGCTGGCGCAGACCCTTTCGAACTAGAAGTGGGCGACGCAGCTTGGTTTCGTTCTAGTGGACGCCGAATGAGAAACACGGATTCTGAAGAGATGATCGGCTTGGCCAGCACAGCTGCGGGCGTTGACGGCATCTTCATGACGGCCAATACAGGGTCCACAGACGATCAGATGGATGCTCGAGGGGTTGGTGCGGGTTATGTTCTGTATGACGCCGGGACGACAACAGGCATGCAGACGTTGAACTTCAGCCTCTTTTACAACGATGCGACTCCAAATGAGCCTGACCCAGGCGTCCTTCGGAACAGCGGCGGAAACGTGGCGGTTCGTGTCTACGGAATAACCAGCTCTGACGATGAATTTGATCCTTGGGCCAGCGACGAATTCACTTTCCTCGCCGGTTCAGGTGGTTCGGGCGCCCTGATTGCGAGTGGCCAACACAGAGACACGTTTGACACAACCGACCCAGTGGATCCTGCGGAACCCCTTGTTGAGCAACTGCTCTACCTGGACAGCTCGAGTGCTGCGGGCAGCCCCATAATTCCAGTTGCTGACGAATGGCAAAGCCTAAGTTTTCCATTCGACGCTGGGACTGGCTACGACTATCTCCTATTCGGTTTCGCGGGCGCTGAGCAAGACGGTACGAACTTGGCAGCCGACCGATTTGGTTTCGACAACATCTCATTTGAAGCTGCGACCGCGACCTGTGATGATTCTACGATGGGTGATCTCGACGGAAACGGAGCGGTAGAGTTTGCAGACTTCCTCGTTCTTTCGGCTAACTTTGGACAGCCTGTTGATGGGCACGAAGCGGGCGACATTGACTGCAACGGAAGTGTCGAATTCGCGGATTTCCTAGTCTTGTCTTCCAACTTCGGCAGCCAAGTTGCCGGTGCCCAGTCAGTGCCGGAACCAGCAGGCAACTTACTAGTTGCATGTGCAGCTCTCACATGTCTGCTTATTCGGCAACGAAAGCCTGTCCGCTGAGTGGGCTTCGCGTTTGGTTGGATTGAACAGAGTTCGCTTTTGCGAGCAACTAGTGTCAATTTCAACGACATCACTTGGCACGGCGTTTCAGGAGATCCATTTATCACGCACGCCGGTCATCAACACACCAGTTGTTATCGGCACACTGGCTAGACGAAGTCATTTTCTCCGACTTCCTCAGTGTTGTCGGCAAGCCTCGGCCAAGCTGTTGTTGCTGAGCCCGTGCCGGAATCATCCGGCGCGGGAATGATGTGGGCCTCCTGTTCCGTTCAACAATCCGTTCGAAGTCAGCACGCATCGGGGCGAAGCTTAACTCGAAATCTAAACGGAATGTTCTGTAGCCTTTGCTGCAAACGGGCGAGGAGATTTGGCGGGAAAGTTCGGCGTTGTCGCAAAGCAACAGCCCCAGAGTTGTCCGTCAACCGCTACGCGAACCAGTACCTCATATTGCTGTCGCAAAAAGAAAGACGGGCGTGCAAACGAGCGTCGGCGATGTCGCAAACGAACAATGCTTTCGACATTGGAATTCTGAGGTCCTTATTAGACTAGGAAAACTCGCTCCCTCCATGAGGTAATCGGACGTGTGTCAGAATTGGCGAGCTAACAAGATGAACATCAGGAGAACGACCAATGAACAAGACTCTCACGCCAAATTTACTGCTATTCGCCGTGCTTGGATTGCTGGCTCAAACAGCGCACGCGGAGGCTATCATCAACTTCGAATTCAACACAGCTGGTGATGTAGAGTCTTGGCAACACAACGGTGCAAACGGAGGCACTGGAGGTACTTCTCAATTGACTCTAGATAACGGAACTGGTGTCATCACCGGAACCGGCAACAACGGCGACTTGCGGGTTCTCTACAACCCAGACTTCTCGCTCCCAGCTGGCTATACAAACTGGACCACGATTGATATCCGTTTTCGTCAGCTCGATGATACCGGAGCTCCAAGGGAACTATCGGGCGGCGGTCAGGCGTTTACTATCAGCGGAAACACAATTGGCGTTACCGATGGCAGTCTTTTCATGGAAGCGACGCCCGGATCAACGGATTACTGGAATGTTGCGACACTAGATATCTCTGCTGCTGGCAGTGACGATATCACGCAAATCCGAATTGATCCGATTGCTGGTGCAGGCTTGGGCTATCAGCTCGACTACGTTCGAGTCGCTGCGCAACCCATCCCAGAGCCAAATTGCTCG
>CAYQMZ010000546.1:0-5870 GCA_964418725.1 uncultured Pirellulaceae bacterium | reverse complement strand
GAGTTCCAACACGCGAGTCAGGTCTGCGTACGTCAAGATTCGCTGGCCATCAATGGACTGCACCTTGTCACCGGCACGTAGACCCGCATCGAAAGCCACAGATTCGTCACTGACCTGGTCGATCACATTTTGACGCGTGTTGTTCAGTTGAATGCCCAGTCTCGCGGGTGACGGGTAGGTGAAAACCATCTCCTTCTTCAACTTTCCTTCGTCGTGAAGATGTCGAAGCTTCGCAACTTTCACGTCGTGACAGTGAATACAAGTCTCCTTCCGCCGGCCAATCATTTCCTTCATGCCCGGCAGGTCCGACGGCAGCGTAGCCACCTCGCCCAGCGGTTCGTAGCGACTGGTCGTTTGTGTTGCCTGTTGCTTATGCAACTCCAAAACGGCACGCATGGTGTTCACCAATGAAGGCTGGTTTAGATGCGACTCGGATCCGGAATCGTCTCGCCCGCCGTATCGCGCGTAGGTCTTCCCGGTGGCGTCTTGAAAGAACGACATCCACGTCAGGTCGTATTCAAATGGGAAATTTGAAAAGTTCACGCCGTTCATCGACTGAATACGAACGCAAACGAATTGCTTTGCCAGATCAGCTACGGTCTCGTCTTGACGGACAACCTGCCCGTCGAAATCAGAGCAAGCCTCTCAACGTTCGCACCGAAACACAACGAACATCGGCTTGCCACTAGCTTTGCTTTGCTGCTGACCTTCCGCGTAGTCATAGACCCAGTCAATCTTCCCGCTGACCGGATTGGTCGCCGGCTTTGGAATCGCCTCAGCACTCACGCTCGGAACCCAAAAGGCAATTAGACAAATCCCGAAAAATAAAGAACGCATAGGGTTACTCCACAGAAGGAATTTAGGTCGGCGTGAAACATTGGCGTGACGGAACAAGCCTTAGCAGATCAGAAGCGAGGAACTCCATCACCAGGCACTGGTTGGTTCCGAGGCGACTTCCCACGCACCTTCCAGTTCGGGTTCGGCGTGTGGGCTTGCTCCATCATGGAGGCGGCTTTTGCAACGAGGTCCGCATGCTGGACCGCAACGTTTTTTGCTTCGCCCAAGTCTTTCGATAGGTCATAGAGCTCGACGTCACCGTTAAACATTGGCTGCCGGACCGCTTTCCAATTCCCAAATCGAACGGCTTGCTTGCTGCCCTGCTCGTAAAACTCCCAGTACAGATATTCATGCTTTGGCTGCGTGTCAGATTTGCCTCGCAACGTCGCGCCGAAGCTCACACTGTCTGTATTGCTAGGTGTGCTTGTTCCCGCCAGGTCCGCAGCGGTTGCCATCAGATCGCCAAAGTAGGAAATATGGTCAGTGGTTTGACCGGCTGGACTCTTCCCAGGCCAACGAGTAATCAGCGGCACTCGAATGCCACCTTCATATAGATCTCGCTTCTTTCCACGCAACGGGCCGTTCGGATCAAAACGCTCCGTATCATGGTTACCTTCATCGTGATGACCATTATCGCTGGAGAACATCACCACCGTGTTCTCGTCGATCTGAAGCTGCTTCAGCTTCTTCAACAATAGACCAATACCATGGTCCATTCGCGTGATCATGGCAGCTTGTCCTTTGTCGGGATCTGGCCAGTCTTTGTCTGCATAGATTCCGTAATGTGGAACCTCTTGCCCGTTCTTGTCGGGCGACATTCGCGTTCCTTCGTTATTCGCATGAGGAATCGTCAGCGCAAGGTATAAGAAGAACGGCCCGTCCTTGTTCGCTTCTACAAATCGCAACGCATCGGCCATCACCAAATCGTGCGTGTAATCAACTCGTTCGGTTGCGTATCCTCCGACAAATCCACCGTAGCTACGTGCCGATCGTTGAACGACGTTGCGCAACGGCATTTTGCTCTTATCCAACCAAAGGAATTCCGGATAGTAGTTGTGAGCGTGTACTTGGTTTAGGTATCCAAAGAAGTGATCAAAGCCCTGGTCGTTCGGCAGGCCCGTATCGTTGGGGCGATCATCTCCCAGTCCCCACTTTCCGCAGAGCGCCGTCGTATAGCCGGCCTTCTTCAAGACCTCAGCAACGGTAACGTCCTCGGCACGCAATGCTTGCTCCGGCCCCTGTCCGTTGCCTCGGACGTAAGTGTGTCCCATATGCTGTCCGGTCATTAGCACACTGCGTGAAGATGCACAGACGGTGCAGCCGGCATAGAAGTTTCGGAACCGAAGACCTTCTGAAGCCATACGATCTAGGTTGGGCGTTTGGATGACCTTCTGGCCGTAGCACCCGAGGTCACCGTACCCCAGGTCGTCCGCCAAAATGAAAATGATATTGGGTTTTTCGTTCGCGGCGGCGGAATGCAGCAGCGACGAAAGAACGACAAGGACCGCAATGGAATACGCGCGATACATGGTTGGCACTTCGGAGGCTGGTCGAAAACTGATGGAGTGAATTGACTTTGCAACTGTTTGTGTGGCGAGCCTGCGTTAGGCAAAACGAGAGCCACATCCCAGCAGCTGCACAGACCCCAGGAATGGGATCTAGAGTCTAATTAGTTCTAGTGGCAGATGCCATTGAGGCACTCATGGCTGGCACGGAACACCGATGAGAAGTGCGTCTGCGTCACGCCGAATCAGATGCTTCGCAACATCGCGTAGAAGTCACTGCGCGCGGCGGAGAGAACGCTGAAAGAATCGTCGCAACCGGGACGGACTGGCTCCCCGTTGGTTCTTACCCTCGGCAACCAGCTCATCAACAATCTGCTGCACCGAGCCCTGCATTCGCTGTGTTAGTTCAACGACAGCTTCACGTCCGGTTGCATCTTTGGGGACGGTCAGCGGTTCGCCGAATCGAATAGCAACCTGACGTCGCCCGCGCACGCTGGGCAACTCAAGATCGAGTACGTCCTCTTCGAACTTGTCGATTGTTTCCGCAATTCGTTCCACCGACGGATTGCCCGAGAGATAATCTCCCGGATAGCTGTACAACTGCATCACGAAAAACAGATCGTCCATATCGTCGGACAGCTCGACAAACCGACTCGCGGCATCGTTTGGTTCGTGCTTCCGAAATCGTTCCAGTTCGTTGATGATCTTTTGCCGCAGATCCTTCACGCGATCAGGAACGGCTTTGCCCTCACTCGTGATTCCCTGACGACACTCCTGGTCGTTTAGAACCGAATTGGCGAGCCGCTGGATACGCTCGGCCAATTCGCCAGGCTGCGCCGTGCCCAAGAATTCGATCTCTTTCAACGTCAACAACGCCTCAGCGAAACGAAGTATTCGTTCCTTCAATGGCTTGTCGGGTTGCGGACGGAGCAACAGTCGCTCGTCCAGACGTGACATCAACTGGTGCAGTTTGGGCGTCGGATCATCCAGGTACCAAAACTTGATCCCGCACGGAACAACGACGATCGGACGGTCGCTCTTTCGTGCCGCGGACATTGCGACTGCGGCTGCACCTTCGCGAAAGGGCGTCACCCGATCACTCACATGGTAAATGTCGCCCTCTGGAAAAATCACAAGCGGGCACGGCTCATTCTGCAAGATATGAACACCTTGCTTGTAAGCTTTGCGATCGGCACTCTCACGATCAATGGAAAAACAACCCATGCGTTGCATGAGGAATTGATCCCATTTACTGGCCATACCGAAGACTTGCCAAGCAGTCATGTAGTAGAGCGCGGTCTTGGCTTGATCAGCCGCCAAATAGAGAGCGGCCGAATCGTAGTGGGCGGAGTGGTTGGGCGTCAGCAAGACGCCGTGACCAGCCAATAGTGAACTACGAAGATGGTCGATCCCTGTGACTTCGATCGACTTGATCTTCTGCTGCATTCGCAGCTGCCATCTTCGATAACCACGCGTGGTTTTGACAACTGCGTTCGTCAGTTTTGGTGCCCACCACTTGGGCGGAACTGCGTACGGTTGCTTGTTCACAAAAGCGTACTAGAGGCGTTGGGAGTGAGGAGTAAAACCTTGCAGCGTATGATATCCCGTTACCGCGAAATTGTCTGCTCCTCACACCCAACGCCTCGCCTTAGGCAAAGCATCGGGAGGCTGTCCGCCACCTGAATTTCGTCTCGAAAATGTAGGACAATTTATTGCGGCTCTCTGAAAAATCTGAAAAAGAATCTTTCATACGTCGGTTTGATTGACCATGAGTTCTTTGCGCTTTGATGCGATCACACCTAGCAAGTCTTTATGGGGGTTCGCGAACTTGCGAACGCCTTCGTCCATCAGTGTTGCCTCCATGGCCTGGAAGTCGACCTCCCGATCAATCTCAGCGGTGATTTCGTCGGGATCAGCCTGATCAATCGTTTTCGCAAACGTCTCGCCAGAGCCTTGGACCAAGTCGTTGGTCTTAGGTGGATTGGTCTGGATATCGCTACCAGCCAAAGCCGCAACGTACTTCCAGGCTTTGTCTTCGGGCTTCTTCGTTCCCGTGCTGGCGAAGACGATCTCCTGCTGCAGAGGGGTATCGTTTGCTGCCCAGAATTCTTGATTCGCGCGCCAAATTCGCTTTGCGTTGATTATGCCGACCTGACCTTGCGATGCAGTGGACAGTTGAGGCACTTCCTTTTCCGTGTACACATCCACACGCGAAACGAAGATGCTGTAGACGCTTTTGAAAGCATCCAAGCTGGCACGGCGTTGTGCACCCCGCCAAACTGCATCACGAGCTGCGTCGTACTGTCGCTGCGAGAAAATCAAAGTGACATTCAACGTGATGTCATTTGCACACAATTCTTCCAACGAATCGATGCCGGCCGGGGTCGCCGGGACTTTGATCATCCGGTTCTCATGCCCGGCAGCCCACTTCTTGCCAAGTTCGATGTATCTGGCAACGCGTTCATCGTGCGGCAGGTTTGCTTCTGGATCCTCGATCAACGGATCCAGTTCGAAGCTGACATAGCCATCATTGCCATTGGACTGCTCCCAGACGGACAGAAAGTGCTCCTGTGCTGCCG
Source organism: uncultured Pirellulaceae bacterium (assembly GCA_964418725.1). GTDB lineage: Bacteria > Planctomycetota > Planctomycetia > Pirellulales > Pirellulaceae > CAYNJG01. Next base: position 949 of record CAYQMZ010000546.1, on the reverse strand, counting down.
ACACGAGTCGGTCCGTCATCTGCCAGGCCACAGCTTCGTCGTCTTGCCCGGCAGAGATCAGTTCGCCGATGCCCTGATCGAATCGCCCGGTCTGCAGAATCTGTCCCACGATAACTGGATTGGAGGTCGCGCCGGTGGCACCCAAGGCCCTATTGGCTTCGACAAGTTCGGGGTCGATCGAATCCAGCCAAACTTTGGTTCCGCATGCCATCAGTGATTCTAAAGGGGTAGCCATGACTCGTTCTCCGGAGGTTTTTCTTACTGTTCGACCTCGCTGACGGACATGCTAGCAGAATTCTTAATTTGGTGAGACTACGCCAACCTTACGGATTGTGTTGAGTTTTCTGTTTTTGAGGATTATTTGTGTTCTGCGAGCTGTGGATCGCCGATCACGGTCTTGAAACCCTAAAGTTTTTCAGCGGAAGACGGTCGGCATGGCGTTGCCTAGCCCACACCTCAGGAAGATTGCGATGCGAACGTTCGTAGCAAACTGCATGATGATCGCCCTCACGATGGCAATGGTCCCAGCACTCAGTGTGCTGAACCCGGTGCTTGCACAACGCCCTCGGGCCGGCTCGATAGCATCCACGCCCGAACGAAGTTTCATCGAAGGCGTTCAGTTCGAGGAGGTCCTACCAGGGGCCGCTGCTGAAGTCGATATCGCGTCGGAAATATCGAACGCCATCGGAGAAGTCGTGGCGGATTCGGGCAGCTCTGAATTGATGCCTGAGGCCATGGCTCCTGTCGAGGCAGTTCCAATGATGGAAACAGCGCCGATGGAGATTCCTGCGATGGGTACGGAACTCTCTGGCGAAATCGTTTACGAAAGTGCTTTCGAAGGCGGCCAGCCCTACGACATCCCCGTCACAGATGTGATTCCACAAGATAGCGCCGAAGTTTACAGCACCAACAACTGGTTCCGTGGCGGACAGTGGTACAGCAAGCAAGA
>CAYQMZ010000545.1:0-5871 GCA_964418725.1 uncultured Pirellulaceae bacterium | reverse complement strand
CTATGGAAGTCATTTCAAACGTCGGCAGTCGGTTGCTTTTCATTCGTAGAATCCATGGGACTTCTGTTCGTTGGCAAATATCTGTCTCGACTCTTAAAGCGGCGTGGGCAAGACGTGAATACGGATGGCGTTGAAGCCGCCGACGTGGACCGCGTTGGGCCGACGTTCCAGCATCTTGAATCGCAGGGTGTGGCCGAAGCACAGTTGGTTGACATGGCGGAGTCGATTCTTCGCGGTACGGGGTTGACATCAGACTTTGCAAGTCTGGTCGTGCTCTGCGGTCATGGAGCCTGCACGGAGAACAACCCGTTGCAGGCCGGATTGGAATGTGGAGCCTGTGCAGGGCACAGCGGCGAAGCGAATGCTCGGTTTGGTGCGATGCTGTTGAACTCGGAGTCAGTACGCGCTGGCCTGGCAGAGCGAGGAATTGAAATTCCTGAAGAAACGCGATTCGTTGGCGGACTGCACAATACGACTACCGACGAGATCGAATTCTACGACCTAGATCTGTTGCCCGAGTTCAGCGCCGCCTACGTATCCGAGTTGAAACAGCACGCCAATGTTGCAGCAAAGACAACTCGTATCGAGAGACTGGATGTTCTCCCTGGTGCCAACGATCGAACGCTTATAGAACGGGCCAGGGATTGGTCGGAGGTTCGCCCGGAATGGGGGCTGACAGGAAACACCTCGTTTGTAATCGGTCCTCGTAGCTTGACGCAGGATTGTGATCTGAAAGGCCAGGCGTTCCTGCACAACTACGACTATCGCACCGATCCGGAAGGGGCTTTGCTCGAGCAGATCATGACTGCTCCTTTGATCGTCACCAACTGGATCAATATGCAGTACTACGCCTCCACGGTGGACCACAAGAACTTCGGAAGCGGCAACAAAACCATTCACAACGTGGTTGGGAATTTTGGCGTCCTGGCTGGCAATGGCGGAGACTTAAAAACTGGCCTGCCTTGGGAGTCGATTCATGATGGAGAGAAGTATCAGCACGATCCTGTTCGCCTGCTTGCTGTCATTGAGTGCCCCAAGGCGTTCGTTGATCGAATATTGGCTGAGCATGCGAACGTGCGTGAGTTGGTCGTCAACGGATGGATCAACTTAGTGGTTGCTCACGAAAATCAGTTCTTCCGGTATACGGAAAACGCAGAGTGGCAGGAGTTGCACATTGGTTCGACATTCGGCGCGCTGAACGTTGCCTGATGTTCTCGGTCACGCTGGAGATGGAGTCTCGAGGCGAATCTCGAACTCCGTCCCTGGCGAATGATCCGTTACGCGTATTGTTCCGGCGTGAGCTTCAATAATCCTATGGACGATGGCCATGCCGAGTCCCGTTCCTGTTGGCTTCGTAGTAAAGAACGCTTCGAAGATGCTGTCCTTTACTTCTGCGGGCATTCCCGGACCATTGTCGCGAATGTAAATCAACAGTTCACCCGGTGAGTGTTCGAAGGCGATGGTAACCTCGATGTCCTCGCCACATGCGTCGAAAGCGTTTTCGAACAGGTTGCGAAAAACTTGTTCCATTCGGCGCGTGTCAACTAACACCAGTGGTTCTTTGTTGCCCGAAGATTGTTCGACGAGAACTGCCTTAGTTCTTTTGTGCTCTAGGTTTTCCCAGGCACGTCGCCAAATTGAGGCCAACGAAATCTTTTCGCGATCCAAGACGATCGGTGCGGCGTAGGCACGAACTTCTTCCAGCAAGTCTTGAAGGTCGTTGCCCGCACGGGATATTTTTTCAACGTAGCGAAGCGCTTCGGAGTCCGATTCCAATTCGTCCTCGAGTAACTCCACGGAATTTCGTATGCGTTGAAGTGCGTTGCGACTCTCATGAGCCATGCCGGCCATGGTCTGGCCGATTGTCGCCAAACGATCGCTGCGCCGTGCTTTGCGTTCTGCTTCCATGCGTTCGGTCACATCAAGCCCGATGGCCAGGATTCCGCTGACATTGCCGACTTGGTCATAGATCACATTGTTCGACCAGCGAATCTCTTTGTGGACGCCGGACTTTGTCATGATTGAGTTCAGTACGCCACGAGATGCTTGCTCCTCGAGGGTTTGCCGAAAGATGTCGCGAACGAACTCCCTTTCGCGATCTGGAATGAACGTATCGAACCAGTCTTGGTCTTGCACCTCCTGCAGCGTCCGGCCTGTCAGTTCTGTCAGGTAATCGTTGAATCGAGTGATTTGGCCGTCTGGAGACAGCACCAACACAATCGCCTCGGCGGTCTCAAGCACCATTTCTGCGAATTCGTGTTCTTTGGCAAGTTGACGTTCAACAACGCGTCGTCGAGCTATGTGTTGCAAGCTGCGTAGCAACGCTTCTGGGTCAATCGGTTTGATGATGTAGTCTGCAACGCCTTCGCGAAGTGCTGCGATACTAGCTCGTGTATCCGCATAGCCCGTGACGACGATTAGATCCGTGTTCGGTGCGTGCTCGCGGAACTTTGGCAACTTCTCTTCCACCATGCCATCCGGAAGCTTCCGATCCAGGATGATTACTTCGTAGGAATCGATGTCTTGTTCGAACGTTTCGGCGAAAGTGCGACACGTCGAAACATGGTGATCGCGAAGCTCCAGGATGTCTCGCATGTTTTCGCGCGCGTCATCGTCGTCCTCGACAACAAGGATGCGGAGCACGTCGGGTTGATCCAGATCAGTAATCATTGGGTTCGCAATTGCGATGCGTTGTGGGAATGATTGAGGGAAGGCATGCGTTTGCTATGACTCTGATGATTCCCGAGGATCTTCCAGTTCAAACTTTTCGATCAGGCGATACAGGGTTCGTCGACCAATTCCCAACGCCCGAGCTGTTCTGGCTTTGTTGCCCTTGTGCTTCTTGTAGATCTCTTCAATGTGAAGTTTGTTGAGTGTGTCTAGGTCGCATTGCGTGCCGGGGGGAGGCGTGGCGGCGACCTTCTCGACGCTCGAAACAATCTCCGGTGGCAGATTCTCTGGACGAATGACTTCGTCTTCCGCAAGGATCTTTGCCCGCTCAAGAGCATTGACTAACTGACGCACGTTTCCGGGCCAGCTATATCGTTCCAGAATCGGCATGACCTCGGGAGACATCGACCACTCAGAACCGAGGAAGTGTTCGCACAGCAGCGTGATGTCGCCGGCACGCTCACGCAGTGGTGGCAAGTGGATCGTCAGGACGTTGATGCGGTAGTAGAGGTCTTCGCGGAAGTTGCCGGCCTCGACTTCTTTGATCATGTCGCGGTTTGTCGCTGCGATGATGCGCACATTGACGCGACGTTCTTGGACCGAGCCAACGCGGCGAAGGGAACCGTCTTCCAGTACTCGCAGCATTTTGGCTTGCAGCGGGCCTGCGAGTTCGCCGAACTCGTCGATGAACAGTGTGCCGCCGTCGGCGACCTCAAATAATCCCGGCTTGGTGCTAACTGCACCGGTGAAGGCCCCTTTTTCATGTCCGAACAGTTCGCTTTCAAGCAGCGTTTCGGGGAGTGCCGCGCAGTTGATGACGACAAGCGGTTTGTTGGCCAGTGGGCTGGCCTCATGCAACGCTCGGGCAACCAATTCCTTACCGGTGCCACTTTCACCCTGGATCAGAATGGGATTTGTCGAGTTCGCGGTGCGTTCGATCAGCCTGTAGACCTCCTGCATTTTCGGCGATTCACCGATCATGGTCGGATGTGAAGCCTGTTGCTGCCGCGAGATCACTTCTTTCAGTTGCTTGTTTTCTTTCTTGATTTCGACAGTCTGCACCGACTTGCGGATGAGTACGTCAAGATCCTTCAGACTCATTGGCTTTGACAGGTACTCGCGTGCCCCCAATTTCATGGCTTCGACCGCCGTTTCGATGGACCCTTGGCCGGTCAGCATCACGATCTCCGCTTCGGAGCCCTTCTCATTTAGGGCCTTCATGACATCTAGGCCCGACATGCCTGGCATCATCATGTCCAGCACAATGACGTCGAAGGCTCGTTGATCGGCAAAAGCAATGGCAGACTCTCCGTTCGGGCAATCGCTGACGTTGTAGCCGCGGCGAGAGAAAAAGCGAGTCATGTCGTCACGCAGTTCTTCGTCGTCGTCAACGATTAGAAGATCGATGGCTTTTTTGTTGCTGCTTTGTTCTGACATTGAAGTCTCCTTCACTGAGTCTGCGTGTGTGTTTCGGCACGCTAGTGTGCTCATTCGCACATGTTTCGGCGTTGAGTATATCTTGTCGATGAGGGAGAAATCGCGACAGGCAACTGATTTTCTGCTGTAGTTTCAAGTTGGCTGTGTGCCGTGCGCCCCGCAGTTGGCAGCGTTGCCTGCAATGCGTCTCCCATTGCAAGAACATTCGCAACCGCTGTGCCGTTCCGATGCGCGCCGCACACGTTCGACACACGTGCGGCACACAACGCAATGGACTGTTCACCCGGAAATCACGCGCGACGTCAATGGCACCAACTTTGCGGACTTATTAAGTAGGATCCATCCCGCATCGCGAAGTGAAAGAGGAGACCCGCCATGGTCGCGTTGTCTGAAAAAATCCACCGGCCCACTCGGTTACTGGGGAAACGCCCCAACCCAATTGAAGACGAAGCTCGACAGGCGTTGGAGGCAAGTCAATGGTTTCGCGGCCGCGCGAAGTTGATTCGTATCGACGAACGTGACGGTCGACTGGTGCTGCAGGGCAAGTTGCCGTCGTTCTATTTGAAGCAAATGCTCCAGACATTACTGAAACAGGTGAATGGCGTTAAGCAGATCGACAACCAAGTGGATGTTGACTGGCCGGCAGCCAATGAGTGACTTGCGGGCCGAGCGAACTGATAGTTGACCACGATTTCAAGCACGTCGCGTCAAAACCGCGACGTGCTCACTTTTGGCGAAGCCAATTCGCCGCAGTAGAGACAGAGGTAATCCGCGCTATGTTAAGAGATGCGGAAAAGGCGAATCGAGTGCACGAGTTTTTACTCTCGCCGCTCGCATATCCAGACAGGCCCGAGTCTGTTGAGCTGAAAGAGACTCACATTTCCTGGGTCTATCTGACGGACCGCTACGTTTACAAACAAAAGAAGCCAGTCAAGTTCGAATTTCTGGACTTCTCGACGTTGGAAAAGCGAGAGCACTTCTGCAAACGAGAGGTGGAGCTCAATCGCCGTTTCTCGCCGGAGGTCTATGTCGGCGCGGTGCCGGTATCGGAAAAAGTGGGCGGAGGGCTGCAACTGAAGTCCGGTCCGCAGACGATCGAATGGTTGGTGAAAATGAAGCGTCTCGACGAATCAGAGACGCTCGAAAATCTCATTATCGGTGACACCGTTAGCCAGCGTCATTTAGACAATTTGTCGTCAAAGTTGACGACGTTCTACATGGCTCAGGCTCCGGCGATGTTGCGCAGCGCTGACTTCATGAAGCGATTGCGGGCCCATATTATCGGGAACCGCAACGATCTGATGATTTGTCTTGCTGGAGACGTTTCCGCTACACAATACGCAGCAAACGCTCAGTTGCGGTGTATTTCTTTAGAATTCGAGTCCTTCGTGCGGCGTGTCGCTGACGGTCGTGTGGTGGACGGTCACGGCGATTTGAGGCCGGAGCATATCTATTTTCATCGCAATAAGCCGCAGATCATCGACTGTGTTGAGTTCAATTCCGAATATCGCACGAACGATGTGGTCGACGAGTTGAGTTTCTTGGCCATGGAATGCGATCGCCTTGGAAGGCAGGACATCGGTCAGTCGCTGCTGTCCTCGTATTCGGAAGAAAGTTCCGACATACCGCCAGGATTCGTTCCCCAGTTCTACAAGTGTTATCGTGCATGCGTGCGCGCGAAGGTTGCCGCACTGCGTGCCAAGCAGTCTGCTGGCGAGCCGGCACTGAGGCACTTAGCACTAGCCGAAGAGTACCAGATGCTCG
>CAYQMZ010000544.1:0-5877 GCA_964418725.1 uncultured Pirellulaceae bacterium | reverse complement strand
GTGACCACTTGGCCTCGGTAGCTATCGGTTTGTCGGAACAACTGTGCGAAGCTGACGTAGCCCAATGACCGCGACTCAATCTCTGCCTGCGGTGTCGCGTTCAATACGCCCAAGATTGCTTGCCATACATCGTTTTCCGCCACCCGCATAACCGAGTTGTCTTCGATCAACGCCAGTTGCTCGGCGTTGATGCCTGGCAAGAATTCGGCGTTAGATACTTTGGCTTGCTGGTCTGTTGGAGCTCGCGTCTTTATGGCTCGGAATCCGTCAACGCCAAGGTTGGTGTCTCGTTTGGTCTGCGAGAGAGTGTCGATCGGAGTGCCATCGCCCAGTTCGTTTCTCTCTGCGCGTTCGGTTTGTGCGTCGGCGGTGGTTGGTTCGTTGGCCCACATCCACTTCCACATCTCCGGCTTTCGAACTTCATTCATCATGACCAAAACCAGCATCAACATCGCGCACAGAATGAGCAGTCGATATTGTTCGCGGCGAGCGAAATAATTCGGCGGAGGTTTTGGTCGCTTCGAAAAGATGCCCTGGTCGCTCGATCCGGCCAGATCCGGTTTGGTGTTGAGTCCCTTGCGGTGATTCTTGGAGCGGGGTGCTGGCATCACTGGCTTTCTGAGTTCCTAAGCGGGCCGCCGCGAGTGACGACCGAGCCGGAACGACGTCCTCGCTCCTGCTACTGGCATTTTATCGTCAAAGGTCGCGTCGGTCATAACCAATCGATGGCCAGATCATTGGCCGCACAGACTCACGCCAGGATTCGCGATCCAATAGTTGCCGGTTTTCCAGGCAAATCAATTCTAGAGCGCGAAACATCCACAGTTTCCGCCAAACTTTTTTGCGCAACACAGGAGAAGTCGCGGGCTCCATACCTTATCGGCCAACAAACGACTCTGACGCGGTGCGTCACGTTTGCGGCACTATTCCTTCACTCAAGGAGCCAGCAACCATGTCAAAGCAACGCAACAAGAAAGCCAATTCACTTCGTCCTCAAAAAGTACGCAACGTTGAATCGCTCGAGTCACGGCAACTCATGACGACGGCCATGGGTGTCGACGCCAGCTTTGATGGACTGTATAAGATCGATCTCGACTCCGGCAACGTCTCGGAAGTCGGCAAGTTGCATCCGGCGGCCGATCGCTATACCACGCCCGTTTCCATGGCAGTGCGGCCAAGCGACAACAAGATCTTTGTCATCAACAACTCGCCGATTCAAGACCGCGGTCTGTCCGTCGTGAACCCAAATACAGGACGAGCCACGCGGATTGGCGATTCGGCGGCGGACTCGATCACCTTCGGCCCCGGCGGGACGATGTACGCGATTGCCAACGGCGAGCTGGCGAAGGTCGATCCGGCCACAGGCGAAACGACGGATTTGCGAGGCGGCGACATTCCGACCCTCTACGGGTTGGACTATCGTTCGTCTGATGGACATCTATACGGAGTCACGGGGAACGTCGATGGTGAGTCGGTCCTGTTGAAGATTCAGTCCAATGGCGTCGTCGTCAAACGCATGCCGCTGACGAAGAATATCGGCACGGTACCTGGTGGCATGGTCTTCGATGGAGACCGATTGGTCGTGACCAATATCTCCAACGTGATGTACGACGTTGATCCAGACTCGGGAGAGGTTACCGCGTCGCGTCGTGCCGAGAAGTCCGCGCAGGGGCTGGGGATACTCCAGGAGAGACAGATTCCTAGTCGCCGTCCGATGGGAACGGTATACGGTATCGACGCCGCTTCCGACAGCATTTACACAGTGAACCTGTCTACGGGAGACACGCACGACATTGGTCCATTGCATCCCGATCCGGCACGTTACACGACACCTGTGTCGATGGCGATTCGACCTTCCGACGACGCGATCTTCGTAATCAACAACTCGCCAGTCCAAGACAGCGGGCTGTCCATCGTCGACAAGAACACCGGACTGGCAACGAAAGTCACGGATGTGAACGTGGAAACAATCTCGTTCGGTGCCGGCAACGTGTTGTACGGGATTTCTGGCGGCGAACTGGTAACTGTAAACACCAACACCGGAGCAACCCGAGAGCTGGCCGGCGACACACTGCCACGTTTGTTCGGCTTGGACTACAACTGGGATGATGGATTTCTCTACGGGATCACGGGTGATACTTCGGGCGATGCCGAGCTGCTGAAAATCACCACGACCGGCCGCCTGGTTTCGACAACTCCACTGTCGGCAAACATCGGCACCGTGCCCGGATCGTTGGTATTCGGACCTGACGGCCAGATGGTTGTCAGCAACATTTCGCGACGACTGTATGATGTGAATCACAACAGCGGTGCCGTCAGTAACTCTAGGAATTCGGATGAATTGATTCAGGGACTGGATGTGGCTCGCCGCCGCCGTGCCGAACAGCCCACCGGCGCCGTGTTCGCCGTCGATAGCAGTTCAGACAGTCTTTATAAGATCAACTTGAATACTGGCGACACCACCGAGATCGGATCATTGCATCCAGATTCGGATCGCTACACTACGCCAGTTTCGCTGGCGATGCGACCAAGCGATGACGCTCTGTTCGTAATCAATAACTCGCCAGAGTCAGACAAGGGATTGTCGGTTGTGGACAAAGCCACGGGATTGGCGACGCATGTTGCAGGCGTGGATGTCGAGACGATTGCCTTCGACGCATTGAGCAACATGTACGGTCTGTCGGGAGGCAAGTTGGTGGAAGTCAATGCAGGCACGGGCGCAACGACGAACTTGGGCGGCGATCAATTGCCGCGTCTGTTTGGCTTGGACTACAACTGGAACGACGGCAACTTGTACGGCATCTCTGGTAACGTCGACGGCGAATCGACGGTCTACAAGATCTCGACAAGCGGAGAGGTGCTCGACAAGGTCTCGCTGGATCGCAACATCGATTCGGTTCCCGGCAGCCTGGTGTTCAATGGCGACGGAACGATGGTGGTGAGCAACTTGCACGATCACCTGTTTGATGTCAACCCGATGACGGGAGAAGTTACGAACTGCCGACTGGCGGATCGATCGGCACAGGGCATGGCGGTCTCTTGGACGATTCCCGCTGATCCGGAAGCTCCGAAGTTGTTGGGCGACTTGGACGGTGACGGAACCGTCGGCTTCAATGACTTCCTGGAATTGTCCAGTAACTATGGCAACGACGATGCCGTTGCCAGTCAGGGTGACTTGGACGGGGACTGCTCGGTTGGTTTCTCCGACTTCCTGATCATGTCTCGGCAATACGGAAAGTCGCTGCCGACAACGCCGATTCGACCCATCGGTCCTATCGTGGATCTTGTGTTAGCGGAAGACCTGCTCACAGATGTCCTGATTCCGACGGAACCCCTGTTCCCAACGGTTTTGCCGTTCAACTAGTTGGGCTTTGAGTTCGCCCGAAACGAAAACAACGCGTGCTCGCTTGAGTGCGCGTTTTTTCGTGAAATCTGCGAACCCAAGTGCGGCAGTCTCGTCTTCAATACTGTCAGCACTTTGTTGCTGGATCCCGTTCATTCAACTTTGAATCTGGATTATTCGCATGTCACATTTTGCTCAACGGTTCGACGCCCCAGTTGATTGCCAGGCCACTCAGGCTGATGTCGCGCAACAAGCGGCCGCGATGTCGGCCTCCGATGCGCATCAGTGGCCAGATCATCGGCGCCAGTGACGCAGGGAATAGATTCAGTTTCATGGATCGGCCCGGTGTCACAGACACCGGGCCTTTTTCGTGGAGTTTTCGCTCGTTCGCTTACGGGCCTCTACTTTGCTTTTGCTCGTTACCGTCTCGCTTGCGGGAGGGTCGACCTAAGCGAATGGAGGCTAATTCCACAGTGGGTCCATTCGGCGTTAACTGCGTTGGTCCCTCGTGAATATCGAGCCCAATGCCAAACGCAAATGGCAAACCAATTGATCCATGAAGTCAACCTAGTGCGGGGTCGTCTAACGGTAGGATCCGATGCTTTGAACATCGTTGTGCTGGTTCGATTCCAGCCCCCGCAGCTTTAAGTGGCGAACGCGTACACCAGCTGGCTCGGCAACATGGTTGTTGTTGGGCGAGACGCGGACGTCCATCACGTCGATCGTTTTGTGTTGGTTCAAAAGCTTGCCTGTGAAGCAAGCCGGCGCGGGTTCGATTCCCGTCGATCGACCTAGTGCGTTGTCAGGATTCTTAAACCCGACGAAGCACCCGTGCGAGTTGGCGAAACGTCGACTCAGTTGCCTTCGAGTCCCTCTGGGAAGGGAGCTTGATTGTCTATCAAGTTGATGCGAGTTCGAATCTCGTCGGGGGCGCTCCTGCTCCAATCTACTGCAGCCTGACCCGCTACTTCATGTCGGGTTTGGAAACTGGCGACCGGCGGCGATGGTTGAACTGTGTGCAGACCGCCGGTCGCCAGGACGAAGGCGCTACAGGAATGAAGAAAAAACGGAAGGCATCCGGCCGGATGAGGAGACTGTCTTGAAAACAGTTGCGGTTAATCACCGTTCGGGGTTCGAGTCCCCGGTCTTCCGCTTCGCGAGACACGCAATAAGTCTCGCGACATTGACGGGCGTGACTGCTATGGGAGCGGGCTGCTTTTGCAAGGCGGCTGTAGAGGATTCGATTTCCTCCATGTCCACTGACCGGCGTCACATCGCTTTGGCGTCACGTTGCTTTGACGTCGCATTGATTCGACGGTCATTCATACACCTCAGTTCTGGGAACGCGACTGATTCCAAACCAGTCCAGCGAGGATCGTAACCTCGGGGGTGTGCTATCGCTGACGCGACGGTTTACTCTCCGCCTCGATCGTCCCGTTGGTGCTTGGCATTCGATTGTCGCGCGAGTCACTCATTGTGTTGGCTGGGGAGTGGAACGCGATGCTTCGGCGACCAGCTCAAGAGATCGCGGGAGATTGCCCGCAAGCTTTGGCGAAGCTCGTTGCGTCCAGCTTTGGTGATGTTGGTTCGCTGAATCATGAGTCGCAACACACCAACGAGTTTTAGCGTGTCAATCATGGAATCATCGATCTCGGTATCGTTGAGTTCGAGATAGCGACCCTCCTGAGTCGATTGGACAATATTCTTTAAGCCGCGGTCGTCAATCGGGCATCCCGACATTCTGAGTGCGCGCAGCGTGCCTCCACGTACTTCCTGCGGTAACGGCAGGACGTTTCCTGTCGCTCGCGTGTTATTCAAGAAGAGCGACTGAAGGTCTGGGCACTGCCCAACCAAATGCGAAAGTCCTTCGTCGTCGATTTCGGTATCGTTCAAGATCAACGAGCCCAGTGACTTGATGTTAGCCACACGCTTCAAGGTTTCGTTTGTGATCGCAGTCTGGCTTAGGTTCAGATCACGAAAAGGCGCGCGTCTCCTACCAAGCGGCCATTGCATTAAGTCATCCAAGAGTACGAGATCTTCGTCGTCGACGTGCGTAAGTCCTCCGAAGGAGACGGAGCGGTTTTGGATTGTTGCTCCCAGATCGATCGCAGCTTGGTACGCTTGCGCGTATCGCTGCTCATCCTCGCGTAACGCCCTCAGCACGAAGGAGTATCGTGCGAATATCACGCAGCACGCCACCATAACGGCAATGAACCAAGTGAGGCTTAGGGTCCCGGCGCGTTTGTCCTTCGTTGGGTCTTTCCAACTTGGGTCTCCTTCTCCGACGTACCATAAAGGTCGGAGCTCGAAGGCTGGTTTGTGTAGGATCTTGTCCACGCCATTGCCGACCCTTATCGCAAAACCCAACGCGCCGATAAGGACGAAGGGATGGAGCCAAGTATCCAAGAGAGGACGCCACGGTGCGACTAGCAAGCCCGCGATTCCGCCGACGCCCAGCATGAGTTCACTCACGCCCCACACCAAAGACGGACGCAGGTTGTTGTGGTCCGTCCAGCGAGAGAACGGCTCGCGAT